>JAHWJK010000014.1:14551-19328 GCA_019348445.1 Actinomycetota bacterium
AGTTTGCCGTTTATGAAGCGCGTTTCCGAGTCCTGCGCGGCGATCTCGGTCTCCGTCGGCACGACTCGATCGTCACGGACCAGCGAGATGATGAATTCGAGCGCGTCTCGCGCCGCCGGTTCGTCGAGCGTGAACCTGGTCGGCGCCTCGGGATCATCGGTTATCTCGCCCCCGTTCGACCACACGAATGGTGCAACGCGGATGATCTCGGGATCGAGGCCGAGGCCATCGACATCACCTGCCGTCAGAGCGATCGCGGTCGCGCGGAACTCGTCCCACGTCCACCCGCCATGCGGCGGGTCGATGCCGGCCTGCTGGAAGAGTTTCTTGTTGTAGTAGACGGCTAGAGACGACACATTCTGCGGCATGCACTGCAGTGCCCCCTCGTACGTGAATGCCTGAACGGGTGGCTCGTAGTAATCGGCGAGGTCGATGCCGCGATCCGCCAAGAGGTCTCCGATCGGTTCGATCGCGCCGCGTGCCACGAACTGTGCGTACTCGCGGTAGTTCACGAGGAATAGATCGGGCGGAGTGCGGCCGGCGAAGGATGTGGCCAACTTCGCAAGATGGTCATCCTTCTCCGCAATCTCGACGAGGTTCACCGAGATGTCGGGGTGCTCCTTCTGGAATTCCTCGACAAGCGACGTATAGACGCGCGTTTCCTCGGGTTCTCCCGAAACCTGAAGCGTGATCTTCGTCGACGTCGTTCCATCACCGGGCGGCGGAGATTCTTCCGTGCAGGCCAGCGCGGCGAAAGCCAAGAGGCAGGACAGCACGGACCGTTTCATCACACCTCCAGTGTGCGTGCGAATAACGCGCGCTGCCCTAGCAGGAAAGCCACGAGCGCGGGAACCGTTGCGATCGCGGCACCGGCGAGCATCAACGGGTGAAGCGTCGGCTCCAGTGTTTGCAAAGTCCTGAGCCCGAGTGGCAACGTGTAATTGTCCTGTGTCGACAGGTACAGCAATGCGTCGATGAAATTCGACCAGTGGAAGACGAATGCGAGCATCGCGACGGCGAATGCGGTCGGGCGTCCCAGCGGCCACGCGATCCCCCACCATGTGCTCAGGGACGAAAGTCCTTCTAGTCGTGCCGCGTCGAACAGGTGTCGTGGGATCCGCGAGTAAGCGAGCGCGAACAGCAAGACATAGAACGGCGACGTCGCCATCAGCGACGGAGCGATCAGTGGCCAGAACGAGTCCAACAGTCCCGCCCACCTGAACATCACGAATCGAGGAACCCACAGCGCGGTCGCGGGAACCATCAGCGCGACGACCGACGCGATGAGGAGCAACCGGCGCGTCTTGCGGGCACCGGTGACGATCGCGAACCCTGCCCACGATGCGATCAGAACCGTGGTCGGCACCGCGAGCGCTACGACGATCGCGGAATTGGTCATCTGGCGCCACAGGTCGATGATCGATGTGACTACACGGAAGTTCTCGAAGGTCATGACGTCGGGGACGAGGTCGAACCCCTCCGGTGGAGCCCCGCCGGCAGGGCGAAGCGCTCCCGAGAACATGAACGCGACCGGCAACAGGAAGATGACTACGACAACTCCTATGGCGACCCGTCGGATCGCTGTGTTCCTCATGTTTTCTCCCGAGCGTCGCGCTGCTCGAACAGCAGCTTCACGATCACTTGTTCCTTGCACGGCGCCTCCCGCAAACGATACGCGCCCGTCGTCCGGTCGTCGCCGAAGAAGATCTCCGCCTCGAAGCCCTCGTTGTCGGAACTGACTATCGAATAGCCGGCATCAAGGATCGCTCGCGCCAGGGGTGGATAAAGCTCGACGACACTGAGCTCGGAGACCGCGGTGATACCGAGAGCCGCGTCTGTCCGCCTTACCTCAGTGATCGTCGCGTGTCGTCCCAGACGTAATTCGCGCGGCACCGCGGTGGTGTCGGCCGCCGGAACGGGCGGACGACAACTCACCCGCGACGTGGGTGCGCCGCCATCGCCGCCGCACGCAGAAAGCAACAAGACGACTGCAGTCGCGAGATACCTACGCACGCCCGCGAAGTTAAGATACCGATGGCGGATCGGCGGCGAGCGAAAGAAGAGGGGGCCGTGCGCGCCAAGGCATCAGTCATCGCTGTCGTCCTATCGGCGTCAGTTCTCCTGCCCGGAGCAGCCTCCGGTGATACCTCCGCTTTGAGCCACGGTGTCACGGAGCGCGAGATCAGGATCGGTCTTCACATGCCGATGACCGGAGCCGCGCCAATCCCGAGTGACTCTGCTCAGAAGGGTGCGGACGTCTACTGGAAATGGCTACGACAACGGAACGTCAAGATCAACGGCCGCTACGTCGAGCCCATCGTCAAGAACGACAACTACAACCCGTCTCAAGCCGTCGCCGTCTGCAAAGAGATGGTTGAGCAAGATCACGTCTTCCTGTTGTCCGGAACGATGCAGCCCGGCGGCGCCAACCAGGTCCAGGCATGCGCCCGCTATGCAGCAAGTGTCAACGTTCCTTATGTGTCGTTCGGGTCGACCAAGGTCGGGCTGACGAACCTGAAAAGGTACTTCGCGATCAGCAAGACCTGGCCCGGTCAAGCGAAGATGCTCGCCGACCTCCTCGTGTCCGATCTCGGCGCACGCCGCGAGCGAAACGGCATGGTGAGACAGGACAACCCGAATAACGAAGACACGCACGACGCGTTCGTCAGGGCAATGGCGGATCGTGGAGCGGCTCTGCGCTACGACCGGGCCGTGGGCAACGCGGCCGGTCAGACCGAAGCCGAAGTCGTCGTCCAAGAGATGAAGGCCGCCGGCGTCGAGAACGTCTTCATCCTGTCGACACCAGTGTGGTTCCTGCAGGTCCTGCAGGCGGCCAGGACCCACGACTACCACCCGACATGGGTGGGTATCCAGGGAATGCCTTTGTCCGGAGACGGGCTCGCCTCGATCGCATGCCGCAACGGCGATCCCACTCCCGCGTGGTTCCTGTCGCCGTTACCTGCCTACGCGAACCGCGACTCGTTCGATCCGCGCCACGATCGCGCGATGCAGAAGGTCTACGGCGAGCGTGGCGACGCCATCACGTGGTTGGGATGGGCCGGCTCGAAGGCGATCCGCAAGATGTTGGAACGGGGCGGGCGTGATCTGACGCGACGTCGCTTCGTCCGCAGAGTGGAGCGAACCGGCACATTCCGGACGGGGATCCTGCCTCCGTTCGGGTTCACAGCGACGGATCACTTCGGGGGCCGGGCGATTCACGTCTTGAAGATCGACTGCTCGCAACGGCGGTGGAAAACCGTGCGTCGCTTCGTGCGGGACTTCTAGTTCGGATCGGATACGCCGCTCCGTAACGATTTCGTAGCGCCGTCGTGTGTCACTATCTCCCGTCGACACAGGCGTACGAAAGGACACAGGATGCGCAAATTGCTTTGCCTACTGGCGGCGGTATCGCTGATCTTCGGAGTCGCGTGCGGCGGCGGCGAGGAAGAGGTCGAACCGGCCGCGAATGAAGAGGCCGCCGAAGAAGACACGGGCGACGAGCATTCGGGGGCGGGAGCGGGGACCGAACTCGAATTCGTCGGTACCGAGTTCGCGTTCGCCGGCCCCGCCTCTGCACCGGCGGCAGAGCTAACGATCACGTTCACGAACAACGGCGAGCAGCCGCACGAGATGGCAACCCTGCCTCTGAAGGAGGGAGCTCCCAAGGTCGAAGAGCTAGCGAAGCTCCCGGAGAAGGAGCTGCAGAAGTACGCGGCCGGGCCGTTCGGCGGGACGGAAGGACCGGTCAAGCCGGGCGAGTCCAAGACCTTCGAGGTGGACACGACGCAAGCAGGGTCGGTCGCGTTCGTGTGCTTCGTCAGAGACCCGAAGACGAAGAAGCCCCACGTGGAACTCGGGATGCTGGGGAGCTTCGTCGTAGAAAGCTAGTTCCGAGCCAAGCGCAGGGAGGCAGCTTCGTACTGCTTCCCTGCGTGGTAGCTCGACCGGACCAAAGGTCCTGCCTCGACCCAGGCAAAGCCGAGCTCTTCCTCTCCGTACGTCTTAAAACGCGCGAACTCCTCGGGATGCACCCAGCGGTCGACCGGTAGGTGCCACGACACACTCGGCTGCAAGTACTGACCGATGGTCAACACGTCGCAGCCAACGCCGCGTAGATCGCGCATCGCGTCGTAGACCTCTTCCTCGCGCTCACCCATGCCGACGATCAGGTTCGACTTCGTCACCTGGTCGGGCCGAAGCTCCTTCGCCCACTTCAGTAGCTCGAGACTCGCGTCGTAGCCGAATCCAGGACGGATGCTCGGATGAAGGCGACGGACCGTCTCGAGGTTGTGCGCGAGCACATCGGGGGCCGCGTCGATAACTCTCGCCAAAGATTCGCGAGGGTGCTCGCCGCGACCCTTGAAGTCGGGGATGAGGACCTCGATCCCGCAGCCCGGCATGTCGCGGCGGATCGCGTGGATCGTCGCCGCCCAGTGAGCCGACGCTCCGTCGTTCAGGTCATCTCGCGCGACGCCCGTGATGACCGCGAACTTCAGCCCCATGAGCCGGACGGCCTCCGCGATCTTCTCCGGTTCGTCGGTATCGAGCGGTTCGGGCTTCGCGGTCATGACATCGCAGAACCCGCAGCGCCGCGTGCATAGATCACCACCGAGCAAGAACGTTGCCTCCCGGGCTTCCCAACACTCGTAGATGTTGGGACAAGCGGCCTCTTCACAGACGGTGTGGAGGCCTCGCTCGCGCATGATGTTCCGAAGCTCCGAGAAATTCTCACCGTGGCGGACGCGAACCTTCAGCCACTCGGGACGGCGCTCAGGCC
>JAHWJK010000088.1:0-5252 GCA_019348445.1 Actinomycetota bacterium
GTGCCGCTGCTCGTCGGCATCGTCATGGTCATGCTGTTCCCCGAGAACAAAGCGATGCTCCTGTTCTTCGCGATGAGCCCGGTCATGGCGGTCTGGTCGTTCCTAGAAGAGCGACGTTCGGGAACGAAGTCGTTCCGCGCGCGTCGCGATGAATATCTCGCGGAGGTCGCCGCGCGAGAAGAACACCTTGCAGGATTCGTCGAGCATGAGGTGACCTCGAGACGTGACGCGTTCCCGGATGTGGCCGAGCTAAGCGTTCGTGTCAGAGATCTCTCGCCTCGCCTGTGGGAGCGCCGACCGACGGATTCCGACTTCCTGGCGGTGCGGGTCGGTTGGGGTGACGAGCCGTCCACCGCTCGGATCGTGCATTTGCCGGGAGGGAGCCGCCAGTTACGGGACGAGACGGCTCGACGATTGGAACGTTTTTCGACTCTTCGCGCGGTGCCGATCGTCGTGGACCTACGCGCAGCAGGAACAACGGGCCTGTGCGGCGCACCCGAAGACGTCGCGGCCCTTGCACGATGGATCATCGTGCAGCTCGCGTCACTCCACAGCCCCGACGAGTTGCAGCTAGCAGCCGTTCTAACGTCGGAGGGACCGGCCGAATGGAGCTGGCTGAAGTGGCTGCCTCATTTCGGTGCGATAGCGCGCGACGCCCGGCTGGCGTTCGGGAGCGACGGATTGCAGTTGGTCGAACGCCTCGCGCCGAGTTCCGACCGCGACACCCCGGTGTCGGGGACCCATACCGTCGTCGTCATCGACGGAGCGTGCGAACTACCGCGCAGCGCGCTCGGCCGACTCCTGCGCAGACCCCCCGGCTCCGAGCTATCGGTGGTGTGGATGGGAAGCGACCCGCATGCGCTGCCGGGAGAATGCCGCGCCGTCGTCGAGGTAGACGCGGCGGCGGATCGCCTCCGGACCGCCTACCCGGAGAGAGGCGAACGCTTCGAACACCCGTCGCCCGAGGGGATCTCTCTCGACCATGCGGACGCCATAGCGAAAGCTCTCGCGCCGGTCCGCGACTCCAGCGTCGGAAAGAAGCGACGGTCCATCCCGAGCAGCATCGCTCTGTGGGACGTACTAGACGCCGCAGAACCTACCGCCGAGTCCGTCCGCGCTCGATGGACGCTCGCGCGCGACGACCGCCTCGTACGCCTTGGTGCAGCGGCCGAAGGTCCGCTTCACATCGACCTACGTCGCGACGGTCCACACGCACTGATCGGCGGAACGACCGGCGCCGGCAAAAGCGAGTTACTCCAATCGATGATCGCCGCGGTCGCGCTCGAGCATCCTCCCGACCGAGTGAACCTCCTGCTCATCGACTACAAGGGGGGTACGGCGTTCAAGGAACTCGAGTCGCTCCCGCACGTAGTGGGGTCCGTCACCGACCTCGATGGACATCTGTCTCGCCGGACACTCGCTTCGCTCGAGGCAGAACTGAAAAGACGCGAGCGGGTATTGCGCGAGCACTCCGCACGCGACGTCATCGAGCTCGAACGGACGGATGCGGGGGTGCTCCCAGATCTTCTCCTCGTGATCGATGAATTCGCGGCGCTGGTAGCCGAGCTGCCGGAATTCGTCGACGGCGTCGTCGATATCGCGCAACGAGGACGCGCGCTCGGTCTTCACCTGATCCTCGCAACTCAGAAACCTGCGGGCGTCGTCAGCGAGAAGATCCGCGCCAACACGAACCTGCGTATCGCCCTTCGGATGAGTGACGACGCCGACAGTACCGACGTGATCGGCCTGCCCGATGCGGCGTATATCCCGAGGACCACGCCGGGACGCGGGTTCGTTCGAACGGGACATGGCGAAGTGACCGAGTTCCAGTCGGCGTACGCGAGCGCTCCGGCGATCACCGCCCGGTCGCGCGCGCTGTCACTGCGCCGGCTCGGCCCTGCGGGGGCACCGATCGAAAACGGCCATACACCGGGACCATCGAGCATCCGGACGCAGCTCGACGTCCTCCTGGAAGCGATCGGGGCCGCTGCTCAAGACGACCCCCAGCCGTTCTCGCCCGTGCTCCCGGCCCTCCCCGAGGTCTTGCCGCTGGCGGGGCTGGGGCGCCCCTCGGTCGCCGGCGGATTTCCGATAGGTCTGGCCGACGAGCCGTCACGCCAACGGCAGGAGCCGTTCGAGCTGAACCCGGCGCGCGATGGCAGCGCTCTCGTGTTCGGCACCGGCGGAAGCGGAAAGACGACTTTGCTGCGCACGATCGCGGCATCGATCGCGACGTATTCGAACCCGCGCGAGTACAACATCTACGGGCTCGATCTCGGGACGAGAGGTCTCGCGGTCCTCGACGCGCTGCCGCACTGCGGCGCCGTCGTGTTCGCCGAGGAGGAGGAGCGCATCCGCCGGCTCTTCGGGATGCTCCGAGACGAGATCGGCGATCGCCGCGAGCGATCGCCGGAAGGAAGACCTCAGATCCTGGTTCTCCTCGACGGCTACGCGGGTTTCGCCGCGGCCTTCGAGCGCGTCGACTTCGGTGAGATGGTAGATGCGTTGCCACGACTCGTCGCCGACGGGCGACAGGTCGGGATCCACTTCGTCATCACTGCCGATCGCCGCGGAGGCGTACCGGCGGCCCTGACGGGGATCGTTTCGACGAGGATCGTGCTGCGCCTTGCCGACGACGACGAGTACGCGGCACTCGGCTTGTCGTCGGGGCCCGACAAGCAAGCGCTCGCGACGCGAGGACGAGCCTTCCTCGGCAACGGGATCCTGATGCAGTGCGCGGTTCCGGGAGAAGATGCGTCGGAGGCGGATCAGGTCGAGGCGATCCAGAACCTAGCGCGACGACTCGGTCCGGTGAAGACCGCTCCTCCCGTCAGGACGCTTCCCACGCTGGTCCGCGCCGAGGACCTTCCGGATCCGCAATCGCACCACGTTGTTCCGATGGGCATCGACGAACGTTTCGCGCCGGTCGGCGCAGACCTGAGCGAAGGTCACTTCCTGATCTGTGGGCCGCGCCGCTCGGGACGATCGACGACGCTAGCCACGATCGCGTCGCAGCTGACGCGACTGGATTCGCGCCCGTCACTTCACTTGCTCGCCCCGCGCCGTGTCGACATGCCAGCAGATCTACCCTGGACATCCGTCATTCGCGGGATCGATGCGTGCCAGGAATGGAGCGGTGACCCGCACGACGACCTGCGCACTACCGCGGCGACGGTCTTCATAGACGACGCCGACGAGCTGTTGGAGGTCATGACCGCCGACGTCCTGCAGCGCACTATGAAGTGGGCGCGCGATCACGAGGTCCGCTTCGTCGTAGCGCTCGAAACGCATGCCGCTCAGCGCGCGTTCGGCGGCTGGATCGCCGAGATCAAGAAAGACAAGCAAGGTCTATTGCTCCAACCCGATGTCGAGGTCGATGGTGATCTGCTCGGCGTGCGTCTTCCTCGCCGGAAGATCGCGTTTCCTCCGGGCCGCGGTTACTTCGTCGCGCGTGGAGAGCCGCGACTCATGCAGGTAGCGAGGACAGACCTCGCATCAGATAGGAGCTGAGGACCGGATCGACCGCGGCAGCACGCGACCGCAGCATGAGTCCCTCCCCGTACAGAGAACCGGCTAGATCCTCGAGGTCGGCAACAACGCGGGCCAGTGCGTCACCGACCGCGGCCCTCACTTCGTCGGGCATCGGCGGCAGTTCCATCGACCGTAGCCGCGCCGCGCGATCCGAGTGATCGTCGGCGGCCGCGGCCGCGAATCCTGCGAAACGATTGAGCTCGTCGGGATCGATGAATATGCGCATCAGCCGACACCTCGAGCGCGTTCCCAGTGATCGAGGTCGGTCTCGACCCTGGCGGCCGCGCTCAGGACGCGGTTCGCGATCTCTCGGAGATCACCGGCGCCCCGCTCGGCGGCCCGGCGGGAACGGAGCATCGTCTGGCTCAGTTCGTCCGCGGCCGGGCCTTCGAACTTGAGCCGTCCTGCGCGTCGATCGAGCCACGCCGCACGCGCGGACAGAAGTTCTGACTCCTTGCGGAGCTGGGTGGCGAACGATCGCATCGCCACCGGATCACCGGCCGGCGGAGCATCGCCTCGGTGGTACACCGCCTAGCCCTCTCTCCGGCCCCGTCCCACGGGACCCACTGTGCCGGCCACCCGCCGTCCTCCTGAACCGACCTTCCAGATGCCGGGACAAATTACCAGGGACGTAGGGCCCCGTCGCCGCCCGGGCTTGACGTTTCCACTATATTCCATGTGCGGATCGCGGATTAGGGGGAACCGTGAACGGTGGCAAGGACGACGTTGTAGCGCGGGTAGCTCCGGAGATCGACCTCGGGATCGACGGCCTGTCGGAACCGATACTGATCGGGCAAGGTGGGTTCGGCGCGGTCTATCGGGCCGAACAGCAAGCACTTGGACGGACCGTTGCAGTGAAGGTGCTGTCGGCGCCGGGACTGGACGACCGAACCCGCGATCGATTCACGCGCGAGTGCATGGCGATCGGAGCGTTATCGGGACACCCGCACATCGTGACGGTGTTCGATTCCGGCATCAACGGCTGGGGACGTCCGTACATCGTCATGGACTACATGGCGCGCGGTTCGATCGCGGATCGGATCGCCGTCGACGGCTCGATCCCGTGGCCCGAAGCAGTCGACATGGGGATCAAGATCTGCGGCGCGGTTGCAACCGCACACGCGGCAGGCGTTCTGCACCGCGACATCAAGCCACAGAACGTACTGATCTCGGCATACGGCGAACCCAAGTTGGGCGACTTCGGGATCTCGTCCATCGGCGGAGAACAGACGAGTTCCGGATCGATCACCGCCAGCCTTGAACACGCTGCACCAGAGTTGCTCGACGCATCTCCTGCGACGACCGCTACGGATGTCTACGCGCTCGCGTCGACGATCTACACGATGGTCGCGGGCGAATGTCCCTTCCCGCGCGGGAACGACGAGCCGATCCAATCGCTCATCACGAGGATAGCGACGCAAACTGTCCCCGATCTCCGGCCGCGCGGCGTACCCGGCGCGCTATGCGACGTCCTCGAGCGAGCGCTTGCGAAATCACCTGATGACCGCCCTTCGTCGGTCGAAGAACTCGCCGATTCGTTGCGGAAGGTTCAGGAACAGCACGGGCTCGCACCGACCGCGTTGATCGAAACACCTGCGGTCGCAGGGTTCGGGCTCCTCGACAGGTTTGCGCCGCGCTCGACGGGCACGACGGCGCCGACGCGGGTTCGGATGCGTAACGAGTACGTCCCGCCGGCTCCCCCACCGCAAGCTGCTCCACCA
>JAHWJK010000088.1:5352-6882 GCA_019348445.1 Actinomycetota bacterium
GCGCGACCGCGGGAAGAAATCAGGTTCGAAGTTCGCGACCGGCGGAGGCGGCGGAGGGATCCCGCCACCGCTACCGCCGAGCTCGGGCTCGTCGGTCGGATCGTCCGGCTCGACGTCGGGTAACACTTCGACCCGGACCAAATCGGGCGGAGGCACCGCGTCGGGTGGAGGCGGCAACAACCAAACCCAGGAAAAGAAGGAACGCCACCTTCCCCCGCCCCCGAACCGGTGGCTCTACCACGTCTGGAACGGCAAAGCCCACGCCGCGACGACCGATCCGGGGTCGTATCCGGACGAATGGAAGAGGGAGACGGTGGGCCTCATCTACAACTACCCGGAGAAGGGCACCGATCCCGATCCGATTCCTACCGAGGACGGGTCGTATTGGATATTCGCGGAGCAATTCGGCGATACAGATCCCGACGTGAGCCGATTCCCGCTCTACAAGATGACGAAAGGAGACGAATGGTTCTACGTGGCGGGCACGGGCGCTCGAGACCACTGGCGGTTCGAGTGGGGTTGGTCGGCGTCCCGCCCCCTGGGGTACGTCGGGCGATGAACGCGAGAGTCGTTAGCGTCGCCGCACTACTGCTATTCGCTCTTCCCGCGCCTCCGGCTGCGCACGCCGCCCCGATGTGCATGGGCAAAGAGGCGACGATCACGGACGACGGCGAGGGTCCGATCAACGGAGGAGACGATGACGACGTAATCGTCGGCACGAACGGACCCGACCGGATCAACGGCGGCGGCGGCAACGATGTCATCTGCGGAAAAGGCGGCAACGATGTCATCGACGGCGGGCTTGGTAACGACAAGGTCCTGGGAGGTGCCGGCCGCGACGGGATCAACGGCGGCGACGGTGCGGATGACCTCCGCGGACAGGACTCCGCCGACTCGATCAACGGAGGAAACGGTAGCGACCGCATCCGCGGCGACGGAGGAAACGACGTCTTGAAGGGCGAGGCAGGCAATGACCTCGTGAACTATAGCCAGGCGCCGTCCGCTGTCGAAGTCAACCTCATCGAAAAGTCAGCCAAGGGCGACGGGATCGGCGAGGACGAGATCTCCACGTTCGAAAGGGTTATGGGATCGCGCGGCGATGACCTGCTGGTCGGCAGAAACAAGGCGGATTCCCTCGACGGGTGGAAGGGAAACGACACGCTTCGAGGAGCGGGCGGAAAGGACAAATTATTCGGGCGCGGCGGCCGCGACACCGCGACCTACGAAAACTACCGCGGCGGCATCACCGTCAACCTGAAAACGGGAACCGGTCCGGAGAAGGACCACCTAAAGGGGATCGAGGACGTGATCGGGGGCCCGGGGGGCGACACTCTGATCGGCAACTGGAGGCGCAACACGCTGGACGGGATGCGCGGTAACGACGTCCTTCGCGGTTATCGCGAAGAGGACTTGCTTCTCGGTGGAAGGGGTGACGACGTACTCAACGGAGGCAGGGCGCGCGACGTCCTCAGGGGAGGTCCCGGCCGCGACACCTGTCGCGACGCGAGGAAGGACGAGACGTTCTCCTGT
>JAHWJK010000015.1:0-12403 GCA_019348445.1 Actinomycetota bacterium
TGCAGACACCGAAGGCGGGATGGGCTACATGCTCCAGCAGTGCCTCGGTAACGCGCTGCTCGACCTCGAAGTGCCCGGCGTCGTCGTCTCGCTCGTGACGCAGACGCTGGTCGAAGTAGACGATCCTGCGTTCGATTCGCCGTCCAAGCCGGTGGGAGAGCTGATCGACCCCGGGCGAGCCGAAGAGATGCGGGCACAGGGATGGGTGCTCGTTGAGGATCGGCATCGCGGCGGCTACCGGCGCGTCGTGGCATCGCCGGACCCTCAGGAGATCGTCGAGGCTGCGGCGATCCAGACGCTGGTCGACGACGGCGTGTTGGTGATCGCCGCAGGAGGTGGCGGCATACCCGTGATCCACACCGACAACGGAGGTCTCGAGGGGATCGCGGCCGTCGTCGACAAAGACCTCGCCTCCGCGCTGCTCGCTATCGATCTGCGCGCCGACCTGCTGATGATCCTGACCGACGTAGAGCAAGTGTCTCTCGGTTACGACACGCCCAACGAGACCGCTGTTGGCTTCCTCACGATCGCCGACGCCAGGAGTGCGCTGGCTGCGGGCGAGTTTCCGCCGGGAACCATGGGGCCGAAGGTCGAAGCTGCGTGTCGGTTCGCCGAAGCGCGGGGGCGTGCCGCGGTTATCACCTCGATCCCGCTCGCGGGGAAGGCGGTGATGGGAAGGGCCGGCACCCGAGTGGCGCCGTCCACTACCTGAATCCCGCGCCGCGCCGACCATGACTGCGTGCGCCGCAATCTGATCGTCACTGCCGTGATCTTGTGCCTCGCCGCTCCTGCGCGCGCCGAGACGGGGCTACGTCTGGTCCCGCCGGTCGATGCACCCATCAGTGCTGCTTTCGTTGCGCCGGCGAGCGATTTCGGTGCGGGACATCGCGGGATCGACTATTCCGTTCCGGTTGGAACCCGCGTTCGCTCGGCCGCGCCCGGAACCGTTGCGTTCTCCGGCTCGGTCGCCGGAGTACTTGCGGTCGCGATCGATCACGGGGCGGGGATCGAGACGACGTATACGGGGCTCTCGCGCATCGACGTCGAGGACGGCGACCATGTCGACGAAGGCCGCTTCGTCGGAGCTACGGGCGAGGTTCATGGCGAGCCCGCGCTCCACTTCGGGGTGAAGCTGCACGGCACCTACGTCGACCCGAACGAGCTTCTCGTGCCGCTGGATGTCGCCGGAGCGATCCACCTCGCGCCTCTCGAATGGATGCCCGACCAGCTCGGAGCGCTCGGCGCGCCGCTCGCGCCGCCGAGGTCCGTGGGAACCTCTCGACCTGCGTGTCGTCCGATACAACCGGTGACGCGACCTGCGCGGCCGCCGAACGACAACATCGTCGTGGCGGTCGCGGGCATCACCAGCAAGACCCGCGGCGGCATCTCCGCCGACATCTACGAGAGCGGGCCGGAGCTCCTCGGCTACGCAGGCGATTCCACCTATTACTTCTCCTATGCCGGAACCGACGGGCCGGATCTGCATCAGCCATACGACCGCGAGGACACCTACGTCGACATCCGTACGGCAGCGCGGCGGCTGCGCGCGTTGATGAGCGAGATCTCGCGCCGCCACCCCGGACGGGAGGTAGACCTGATAGCTCATTCTCAGGGCGGCATCGTCGCTCGCACCTACTTGACCCAAGCGTCCCGAACGGGAGACGCATTGCCCGTCGTGGAGCATCTCGTTACTTACGCGTCTCCTCATCGCGGCGCGCCGGGCGCCGGTCAGGTGGCTCCTCTGCGCGACGGCACGTTCACGGGTCGATACGTGCTCGAGGCGGCGAAGGGGCTGTCCGCGAGCGGGCTTCCGATCCCGGATCCGTCGTCACCGGCCGTGGGACAGCTGGCTCCGGGTTCCGAGCTGATGAACTCGCTGGCGCGCGAAGACACTGCTTACGGGACCCGGGTCTTGACACTCGCGATCCCGAACGATCCCGTCGTTCCCGCGGACCGCGCCTTCATCGCGGGCCAGCCTTCTCGGATCGTTCCGTGGACGGCAAAGGATCCGACACGGCCGTCCCTGCTAGCTCCTCCGGCGTCGCAGGCAGCTCGTTTCATCGCGAGCAACCTCGGAGGTCATTCCGCGATCGTCACGTCTCCCGTAGCGCACGGGATCGCGTATTCGTTCCTTGCCGATCACCCACTGACGTGCCCGACGAGTTGGGATGACGTCGGCCGCGACATCGGGTCGGTGTTCTCGACGCTGGAGTCATCGATGGCGTCGGTCTACGGAGCTCTCGAGCGAAGCGTGCCCGGCGCGGCGCTTCCGCTGATGATGCAGGGCACGCGGCGGGAGACGACCCGCACCAGATGAGGAAAGGCCCCCTCCGCCGGGGGGATGGGCGGTGCTGCGGAGGGGGCCGGAAGGTCCCGGGGGATGGGAGCTTCTTCGCTGCGAGACACATCATCCGACGTTGGACGCCCTTTCTCAAGGCGGGAGAGCGGCAGAGATCCCGGGCCTCGGTTGTACCTCGGGTACAAAGCGGCGTTATGGCGGCGCCCGCCCCTACGATGCCACCATGGCGATGAACCAGCTTCCGCTCGGAGTCCCGGGCGCCGAGTCGGAGTTCGAGCGCATCGAGGTACGGCGTTCCACGCGCCGGAAGAAGACGATCTCGGCCGAGGTCGTCGGCCGTGCTCTCATCGTCTCGGTCCCGGAACGGCTGTCGCGCGCCGAGGAACAGCAGTGGGTCGAGAAGATGGCGGCCCGTCTGTCCGAGCAGCGGCGGCGGGACCGCCTCAACGAAGACGGCGCACTCGCACGGCGCGCCCGTGACCTATCGCGGCGCTATCTCGGAGGCATCGAGTTCTCGGATATCGCGTGGGTGAACAATCAGAAGTCGCGCTGGGGCTCGTGCTCGATCGACGACAGGTCGATCCGGATATCGCTCGAGCTTGCGGACTATCCCGCGTGGGTTCGCGACTACGTGATCGTGCACGAGCTCGCGCACCTCATCGTCGCCGACCACTCGGACAGGTTCTGGGCGATCGTGAACCGCTATCCGATGACGGAACGAGCGCGGGGTTTCCTCATTGCGAAAGGTATCGAGGAGGGTTAGCGGCGGGTCCGCGTTCTCCAGAAAACGACGTCTTTGCCCGCACGCTCGAGGATGCCGACCGCCAGAGCCGCACGAACACCAACGCCGGCCGCGATCGCGACGCGATCCGAAGTGACTTCGTCGGCGCGCGTCCATAGTTTCTCGATCGGGATGGCGTAGTCGGCATCGAGGTTGCCGGTCCCGGGATCGTTCACGTGGAGGACCGAGAAGCCGTCCGGCCGTTCCGTCACGCTCTCGGTCGATGCGGGAGCGCCGTGATGTTCGGCCCACCTGTTGATGCCGTTCTCGAGCCTGCCGCGTACGTCGAAGCCCTTGCCGCGAAGCGATGCCGCTGCATGAACGATGTCTCCAGCTCCGAGATCGAGGAGGACCAACGGCACCTCGAGGGGGATGCAATCGCGAGCGCGGGAGTTGAAGCCGGGTCCGAACTCGTACAGGACTGCGATCGAACCCGGGATGTGGACGTCGAGGTAGGAGTTCACGTCCCGTAGATCGATGAACGCGGCACCCTCGTCAACGAGTGCTACAGCCTCATCGACCTCGAGGTTTCGCAAAGTCGCGGGCGTGACCATCAACGTACTTGTATCAGACGTAGTGACCCATACTGGCGAGCATGGGTGCGGTCGTAGCGGCTCTTCTAGTGATCATCCCGATCGTCGAGATCCTCGTTTTCGCCGTCGTGGCAGAAGCGATCGGCGTGCTGCCGACGATCCTGTTGCTCATCTCCGTATCCGTTGCAGGTGCAGTTCTCCTCGTGCGTCAAGGGATCGGAACGTGGCGCCGTCTGCGCGCGACCGTTCGTCGCGGCGAACGACCGACAGACGATCTGATGGACGCCGCGCTCATCGCTGGTGCCGGTGCGCTGTTCCTCACACCCGGCTTCTTCACCGACGCGATCGCGTTCCTCGTCGTCATCCCCGCGACGAGGAGAACGCTGCGCCGAGTTCTACGACGTGCCGTTGCAGCGATCGCCGCGACACGTTTCGGATGGAAGGGCACAGCTGCGGTCGCGACAAAGAAGGTGTACGAGGTCCGCGCCACGTCGCGCTCTAGGCGGGGTTCTGGTTCTCCTGAGCGTCCTGAGCGGCTTCCTTCCGCAGAACATCCATCCGACGAGGCCGGTTCTCGGGATAGGGGATGACGGGTCCCACCCCTCCCTGCTCGGGATAGGCGCTCTTGTCGAAATCGGTTGCGGGTCGCTGGTACGAGTTGATCCTGACGCGCAGGTCTTCCGGGTACTCGCCGACGTGGACCTCGATCCCGAGCGCTTCGGCAACCGCGCGCGCCTCGTCGACCGAGTGATACACCCATCGCTGCCATGCGCCCACCCCATCGACAAGCACGAGCTGGGCGTCGTGGAGCCCGATCCGGATCACCACGGCTTCGGTGTTATCTCGCTGGTCGACGAACTGCGCCGGGGTTCGGACGGGCTCGAAGTCTTGCTCCCCCTCGAAGGGCCACGCTCGCGCCATAGCGGAGGAGCCTAGCTCCCGGCGACGACCCGCCTGGGTCCCGCGGCCGATCCCGCGCTATTTAGGGGGTCCTGAGTACGTCCGTACCGCTATTTCCCATTTTTGATGACGCTTCGTGTTTAGACGACTACACTGCGGGATACACACGGTGTATGGACCTCGGACATACGGAGCGAACCGGATGACGACACGACGGGTGCTGATCGTCGACGACAACGCCGACGTTCGCTACCTGACGCGCCTCACCATCGAGTCGGACTCGTGTGAGGTCGTCGGTGAGGCGGCGAACGGCGCCGAGGCGATCTCGGTGGCGGAAGAGCTCCAGCCCGACGCGGTCGTGCTCGACCTCCGGATGCCGCTGATGGACGGCATCGAGGCGACGAAGATCCTCCGCTATCGCTTCCCCGACCTTCGGATCATCGTGATGAGTGGCTCCGACGATCCACTCATGGTCAGAGAGATAAGCGCGGCGGGAGCGGATGCGGCCGTCGACAAGGACAAGCTCGAGGACCTCGTCGTCCACCTAGATCACTAGGCCCCCGTCGACGCACAGGACCTGGCCCGTCACGTAGTTCGACTCATCCGACGCGAGGTACACGAACGCCGGCGCGATCTCTTCGGGTGCGCCGTAGCGTCCTAGCGGGAACCGCGACAACCGTTGCTCCGCGGCGTTCGGGTCTTGTAACAGCGGTTCGGTCATCGAGGTCAATGCAGTGGGAGCCACCGCGTTGACATTGATATTGAGAGCGCCGAGCTCTTTGGCCCACGTCTTCGTCAGCCCGACGATCCCCATCTTCGCCGCCGAATAGTTCGACTGCCCGACCGACCCGATCAACCCAGAGGCCGACGTCACGTTCACGATCTTGCGGTGGGGCGGCGTCCCCTTCTGAGCTTCGTCCTTCGCTACGGGTCGCCATCTCCTGACGATCTCTCGACCACACGCCCACGTTCCTTTGAGGTGCACCTCGATGACTCGATCGAAATCGTCTTCGGACATGTTGTGGAGCATCTTGTCGCGCAAGATGCCCGCGTTGTTGACCAAGATGTCGACGGTTCCGAACGCGTCGTAGCCATCGGCGATGACGGCTTCGGCTGCTGCCACCGAACCGATCGCATCGTTGTTGATCGCGGCTGCGACTCCGAGCTTTTCGACCTCGCCCGCGACCTGCTTCGCATTCTCGGTATCGACGTCGTTGACGAGAACATTCGCTCCTTCTGTCGCGAACGCGATAGCTATCGCCCGGCCGATCCCTCGCCCGGCCCCCGTGATGATCGCGGACTTGTTCCTCAGTCGCTCGGCCACGGCGAGATATTACGCGTGCTCCAACAAGTCATAGGCTCGGTCGTATGAGCGAAGACAACAAGAAGGTTCCGCTGACTCAGAACGCGTTCGACAAGTTGCAGGAGGAACTTGCCTTCCTCGAAGGTGACGATCGTGAGCGGATCATCAAGGACATCGCGACTGCCAGAGCGCATGGCGACCTGAGCGAGAACGCCGAGTACCACGCGGCGAAAGACGAACAGGGACAGAAAGAGGCACGCATCCGGCAGGTCCGCCAGATGCTCGAGAACGCCGAGATCATCACGGGCGACGACGACGACTCGGTCGCGAAGCCCGGGAAGTTGGTCACGATCCGTCACGAAGGCGACGACGAGTCGGAGACGTATCTGCTCGGTCTCCGGGAGGAGCGCGGCGGCGACTACGACGTCTTGACGCCGGACTCACCACTCGGCCAGGCGTTGTTGGGTCGGTCGCCGGGTGAAACGGTCATCGCACAGGCTCCACGCGGCGAGCTGAAGGTCGAGTTGCTCGAGGTTCGGGGAGCCTAGGAGGCGACGACTCTCCCTCCGCGCATGACGAGCCCAACACGCGTCAATACCTGCGGGTCATCCGTGGCCGCGATCGGCGCGTCGATAGCGATGAGATCGGCGTCCATCCCGCGTGCGATATGGCCCTTCGTCTGCAATCCGAGCCACCGTGCGGAATCGATCGTGGCCGAGCGAACGACGTCCACGGCGGTCATCCCGGCGAGTCCCATCCGTGCGACTTCGCGGTCGTCGATGCCGGGCCCGGGACCGTCGTTGCCGAGGTCGGTGCCGTAGACAACGCGCCCTCCCGCGCGGATGAAGCGCGCGAGGTTCTCGATAGCCGTTCCGACATCACGGGGAGGAAAGATCGACAGCGTCGGCACGATCACGACCCCTGCAACGATCATGCGCTCGATCGTCTCGCCGGGTAGCCGTTCGGGACTCATCAACATATGCGCCAATTCATCAACGCCCGCGTCCAGCGCGCGGTGCAGTTGGTCGAGACCGTGTACGTGGGCGGTGACGATCGTTCCGAGACGATGCGCTTCTTGCACGATCGTCTTCAGTAGCTCGTCGTCTAACACGCGGCCCGCGGGAGGATTCAGTGCGATCTTGATCGCGGAGACTCGCTCTGCAACGAGCTCCCTAACAACGCGTATCGCGGCGTCGGTGGAGTCGAGCGCGATCCCGGTCCCGGCTGGAGCCCACGCAGCGGTGATCGGATAGCCGTCGTCTACCGTCAGCATCGGGCCGACGGTCAGGATGAGCGGGCCTTCGAAGCTCGGGTCCCGGGAACGCGCCGCCAGTGGATAGATCGCCTCGCGCGGCCACGCGAGGTCGCGGACGCATGTCACGCCTCCACGCAACACGTCGCGCGGCTCGGCCAGTCCGATGTGGACGTGCGCGTCGATGAACCCCGGCAAGATCGTTCGGCTCGACGCGTCGATAACGTGCGCCTCACGAGGGATAACGACGTCGCTGCGCGGTCCGGCGGCCTCGATAGTGCCGTCCGAAACCACGATGACCGCGTCGTCGACGGCGGTCAGAGCGGTCCCGATGTAGGCACGTCGGGCGTTCAGCGCAACACGGCGATCGCTATCCATCACCGGGTACCTTCCTCGCTCCGGTAACTTAGGCGCTCACCGAACACGACCACAGGGAGCGATCTTGGAGCAGGGCGACGTCATCTGGGAGGGGAAGATAGGGGACACCACGCTCCGTGTCGGCGTTCCACACGCCGCGATGATCATCTCGGAGTGGGATTCCCCGCGCGGCTCCCGTCACAAGGTCGCCGATTCCTACGAAGAGTTCGAGCGGGCGGTGCTGTTCCAACTCCTGTTGGGGGCCGGGGAGACGGACGAGAGCAAGACCGAAGAAGTTGCCGCGGCCGTGAAGGCTGCTCAGGCCGAACGTCCGGCCCCGAAGACCGACCCATCGACGCAGCGAAGAAGGAAGAACCCGAAGGCGCGGATGCACCGTAGGTCCCGTCGCCCGCCGCGGCGCCGCTGATCCGGTGAGAAACGATCGCGTTGCCGCCGTCCTCGCGTCGGCGGCGCGGGGCATCCTCGGCGACGGATACACGCCCGAGATACCGGCGCGCATGCTCGAGGCTATCGACCACGTCGCGACGCAGAAAGAACGCAATCAACTACTGACAACCCTGCGCCTGCTCGATACGAAAGCGGGAGCGCTTGCACTTACGGGCCGGCCCGTCCCGATGTCGTGGCTGACGATGCCCGAAGCCGAAGCCGTCATCCAGAAGTGGACGACGGCGCGGCTCGCCGGCCAGCGCCGCCTCGCCGGCTCCCTCACGGCTATCGCTCTCGTAGCGAAGTACGGGGAGCCGTGCCCGGAATGGCAGGAGTTCGGTTACGCGGGGCCTCTCGGACCCCCGCCGGAGCGCGGCCCGCGCATCGAATCAACTGTCATCGACTCCGACGAGACGATCTCCTGCGACGTCGTGGTCGTCGGCTCGGGAGCCGGAGGAGGGTGCGCGGCCGCAGTTCTGGCGAACGCGGGGCTCGACGTCGTGATCCTCGAGAAAGGCGGGCACTTCGCGGAGCGGGATTTCCACCACATCGAGCGCCGCGCCCTGCACGAGATGTACCTCTACGGAGCGACGTTGACGAACACCGACGTCACCACGCGGATCATCGCGGGGAAGTGCCTCGGGGGTGGGACGCTGGTGAACTTCGCCGTCGCGTTCAAAACACCCGACTACGTCCTCCGTGAATGGGCCGAGGTCTCCGGTATCGACGCGTTCGTATCCGGCGAGATCGAGCAGTCTCTCGACGAGGTTGCCGAGCGCATCGGCATCACCACGGAACAAAGTGCACCCGGGCGTCGCGATCAGCTTCTCGAGCAGGGAGCGGCCAAGCTTGGTTGGCACAACGACGCGTTGCCGCGCGCCGTCCGCGGGTGCACTCAAGACGCGGGGTGCGGATACTGCGGGTTCGGGTGTCGTGCGGGCGCGAAGCAGGGGACTGCTCTCACATATCTGGTAGACGCCGCCGAAGCCGGGGCGCGGATCTTCGTCGAGACGGACGTACGGCGGGTCGCGATCGAAAACGGCGTCGCCGTGGGCGTTGAAGCAGTGTGTGGACGCCACAACCTGCGCGTGCGCGCTCGCGCGGTCGTCGCCGCGGCCGGCTCGGTGGAGACGCCGGCGTTGCTGCTGCGGTCCGGACTCCGCGGGGAGGTGGGGAAGCATCTGCGCCTCCATCCGGGAACCGCGGCGTGGGGGTTCTTCGACGAGGACGTGAAGATATGGGAAGGGACGACCATGGCCCGCTACTCGAAAGAGCTAGCGCACATCGACGGCGGCTATGGGCCGATCTTCGAGACGATCCCATTACACCCGGGCACGTGGGCGACCGTGTTTCCGTGGTATTCGGCTGCGGATCACCGCGACCTCATGTCAAAGATCGGGCGGGTCTCTTTCGTGGCCGCGCTCGCGCGCGATGCTGCCGGGGGACGCGTCACGATCGACAAGCACGGCGCTCCGCGTATCGACTGGAAGCCGACGATCGAGGACAACCGCCGTATCACGGAGGGGGTTGTCGCGGCCGGCCGCATCATCGAAGCCGCCGGCGCGACCGAGATACATACCGTCCATACAGAGCCGATCTCGTATCGACCGGCCCCCGGAGCGCACGAACGATGGGCCGACGAGGTGCGCGAGCGAGGCTTCCTGAAGGACGCAACGTTCGGCTCGTGGCATCAGATGGGGTCGTGCCGGATGGGGATCGACCCCGCGACTTCGGCGGTTGGTGCCGAAAACGAATCTCATGAGGTGAAGAACCTGTACGTCATGGACGCGTCGACCTTCCCGACTGCATCTGGGGTCAACCCCATGGTGTCGATCTACGGCATCGCGCATCGAGGAGCCAAGAAGCTCGCCGAACGATTGAGCTAGTGGATCCGCGGCTCAGCGAGCTGGTCGAGGCGGCCGATCTGAACGCCTTGCTGCGCGCGGTCGACGGGTTGGTGTCGTCACGTGACTGGGACGGATTGGTCGAGCTTGCAGACGCGTGCGAAGCGGCGCTGGAGCGCGGCAAACAGCTGTGGCCGATCGCGGCACACGTCGACTACCGCCTCGCTCTGGATGCACCGGGCGAATACGCGGCCGATGTCCTCGACTCCGACCTCGGCCGGTTTGCGCCCGGCCCCCTTACCGAGGTCGCCGCGTCGACGCATACATGGGACGAGCTGGCGCCCCACGTCGATTCTCCGCAGGTGGCGGCATATGTGGCGCAAGAGCGCGTGCTTCGAGGCGAAGACCTGGAAGAAGACGACCGAACGCATCCCGAAGTCATGGGACTTCCGCTCACTTTGCAACCGTTCGAGCCGACGTACGCACTCGCGACGTTCCACCCGAATCACGTCGAAGTAGCAGAGGCGTGGGATCCGCGGGTCCCGTTGCGCGATGTGCCGATCGACCCTGCGCCCGCGACCCAAGACGCCGAGCTCGAAACCGTCCTGTTGGATCTCGTGACGCCGTGGCTCGCCGAATCCAACGGCGCAGCTCGCGTAGCGATAGTCGAGGGATCGGCGACCGGTGCAGCGTCGCATCTGACTTACGGATCGCTGTCGATGGCCGAACTCGATGTCGCGGAAGCGTTGCAGCGCGTGGCGTGGGCGGCGGCGAGTGGAGGCGCGCACGGGCGTCGTCGCGGAGCCGCGTACGGCCGATTCATGGCGTTCTACCTCGTCGCAACCTTCGGTGGGCTGACGTGGCCCGTCGCGCCGGACGACATAGCCGACGCCGCCTCTCGCCTCCGGTGGTACCGCTGGGCGGAAGGCGGACCCGAGAAGGGGTGGGTGCTGCGAGTCGCCGTCGAGGATCCCGTCGACGGCTGGGCTGCCGCGATAGCCGCGACGGACCTCCTGGAGGTGGAAGATGAAGCCCCGTGAATGAGTTCGGGGTTGGGCTGATCGTCGCTGCTGCTCTGTACGGCTTCCGACACGGTTTCGACTTCGATCATCTCGCCGCGATCGGTGACATCAGCGGGTCGTCGGGAGATCGCAGGCGAGCGTTGCGATCGTCGACGTTCTACGTCTTGGGTCATGCTCTCGTGGTCCTGTGCCTCGGGCTTGTGGCAGTCACCGCCGGCGCCTCGATCCCGGCGTCGTTGGATGCCGTCATGACCCGCGTCATCGGCGTGACCTTGATCGGGCTCGCGGTCTACCTGACGTATACGGCGGTCCGATATCGCGGCAACGTGCGATTCCGAAGCCGTTGGATGCTTGCCGCCGACGGCGTCCGCGCCTTGTCGACGAAGGTCCGGGCGCGGCGCGCGGAAGTAGTCGTCGTCGAACACAGCCATCCGCACTCACATGACGGCGCGCACGATCACGATCACCACCACGCGCACAACTCTTCAACCGGGCGACCGGTCACAACCGTGGCGACGCACGCACACGTTCACACCCACGTAGCGACGATGCCGGCCGATCCGTTCACACCCTATGGTTCCAAAGCTGCGTTCGGGATCGGCATGATCCACGGCGTTGGTGCGGAGACTCCGAGCCAGGTGCTGCTGTTCGCATCGGTGGCCGGGGCCGGATCACCGGTCCATGCAACATCGGTGCTGATCGCGTTCTTGATAGGACTCGTGATGGCGAACGGGATCGTCGCGATCGCGGCAACCATGGGCTTCGGGGGCCGCGCGCGGATGCCTCGGCTCTACGTCGCGGTCGCGATTCTCACCGCGACGTTCAGCTTCACGTTGGGCCTCTCCTACGTCCTCGGCCGCGGCGACGTCGCGTCGTTCTAGATCGAGGCTCCAGGTTCCAGTTCGACGATCTCGAGCCCGTCGACGTCTTTGCTCTCTTGCCGCAGTTGATCCGGTGTCCCGGTGAGGATCGGGAACGTCCCGAAGTGCATGGGCACTACCGTCTTTACGCCTAAGAGCCGGATCGCTTCGGCGGCTGAACGTGGACCCATCGTGTAGTGGTCTCCGATCGGTAGTAGCGCGATGTCGGGTTCGAGCAACCGCCCGATCAGTTCCATGTCCGAGAACACCGCCGTGTCGCCTGCGTGGTACAGCTTGAACCCGTTCGAGAACTCGACGACATACCCGGCGGCTTCGCCGCCGTACACGATCGTTCCGTCGTCTTCAGTGATGCCGCATGAATGGACCGCATGAGTCATGTGCACGCGGCAACCGGCCACGTCGATCGTTCCGCCTTTGTTGAAGTCGATGACGTTGTCGATCCCTTTCGAGCCGAGCCACCCCGCGGTCTCGGCGATCGCGGCCAGCGTCGCGTCCGTCGACCGACCGAGGCGGACGGAATCGGTGATGTGGTCGAAGTGGCCGTGGGTGATGAGCGCTGCATCGAGGTCGTCCCACGATGCGTTCTTGAACTCGTCCGGACAGGCGGGGTTGTCGTTCAGCCACGGGTCGATCAGGATCGTTGCGCCTTCGGGCGTGGTGACGCGAAATGTCGCGTGGCCGAGCCACGTGATCTGGATGCCATCGGGTAGGTCCGCCACTTCGTCCTCCTCCTCCTCCTTCTTCTAGAGCCCCAGCGTTTTCGCGATGATGTATTTCTGGATCT
>JAHWJK010000015.1:12503-14023 GCA_019348445.1 Actinomycetota bacterium
AGCGTTTTCGCGATGATGTATTTCTGGATCTCGGAGGTGCCCTCGACGAGAGTGAAGATCCGCACGAAGCGGTAGAGGCGTTCGAGTGGGACCTCGCGCATCCACCCCATGCCACCGTGGACCTGGATCATCCGGTCGACGACGCGGTTCACCATCTCCGTCGCATATAGCTTGACCATCGACGATTCCTGGATGACGGCATCACCCTGGTCGTACTTCCACGCGCACTCGTATGTCATCAACTTCGACGCTTTGAGCTCGACGGCGGATTCGACTATGTGCCCCTGCACGTACTGGTTCTTGCCGATCGGTCGGTCGAACGCGACCCGCTGCTTGGCATAGTCGATGCCGAGTCCGAGCGCGTAATCGGCGATGCCGTTGCACCCCGCGGCTATCGAGAGCCGCCCCATGGCGAGGAATTGCATCGCCGAGTAAAAGCCCATGCCTTCGTTCTGCGGTCCACCGAGGATCTGCTCTTCCGAGACGCGGCAATCGTCGAAGATCAGCTCGAACTGGCCTTCCCCTTCAACCATCCCGACCTGGCCGCGCCCGACTTCGAAACCGGGAGTGCCTTTCTCGACGATGAACGCGGTGATGCCACCTTGCGCTTTCTTCGACCGGTCGTTTGCTGCGAACACCAGCGCGAAGTCGGCGTGCTTCCCGTTGGTGATGAAATGCTTCCGTCCATTCAGGATCCATTCATTTCCGTCTTTCACCGCGGTCGTCTGTATGTTCTGTGCGTCGGAACCAGCGTCGGGCTCCGTCAGTGCGAAGCACATCGACTTCTCTGCGGTGATGAGCGGCATCAGATACTGCTTCTTCTGCTCGTCCGTGCCGGATAGAAGCAACCCCGTCGGACCTTCAGGTCCGTAGGTCGTGAAAGCTGCGAGTCTGGATCCGGTGCGCGCCGCGGCCTCGCGCAGCAGCACCATCCCCAATTGCGGGAGGCCGCTCCCACCGAGGTCTTCGGGGAAGTCCGCAGCGTAGAAACCGAGTTCGGCCGATCGACGACGAACGCGGTCGCGCAGTTCGACAGGAACATCGTCCCGTTCGGGATCGAGATATTCGTCTTCGAGGGGACGAAGCTCCCGATCCACGAAGCCGACGAGGTTGCGTTGAAGCTCTTCGTATTCGTCGGGGATATCGAAGTCCATGTACCAACTCCTGTCGCGGTGGACGCCACGGTCCTATCATGTGGCGAAGGAGGTGCGGATGGATCGTCGCTCTCGACGGCAGGCGTACGTGTTCTGGGCGGTCGTGCTCGTGTCGCTGGTCGATCTCGCGGCCATGGGTGTGGATTTCTACCTCGACCGCGAGATCCATCTCGTGCCGTTCCTGGTCGCGAACCTCATCGTGATTGTGTTTGCCGCCTCCCTTTACGCGACGCGGTCGCGCGCGCTGAGCGAGCTACAAAGTAGCGAGGAGCGTTACCGGTTGCTGATGGAGGAGGCATCTGACCCGATCTTCATCACGGACCTTTCTGCCGTAATCGTGTCCGTGAACCGACGGGCGGCGGAGCT
>JAHWJK010000015.1:14123-18926 GCA_019348445.1 Actinomycetota bacterium
GCGGACGCAACTGATTTCTGGGTGAATCCGGCGGACCGACTCGACTGGATACGGGTCCTCGAAGAGCAGGGTGTCGTCACCAATTACGACGCTCACTTCAAGAAGTACGACGGAACGCCGTTCCGAGCGCGCATAACGGCTCATCGTGTCCGGGACGACGCCGGCAACATTGCATATCTCGAGGGTGTGGTCGTCGACATAAGCGAGGAAGTGGCTCTCGATCAGGAACTGACGGCAACCGTGCAGAACCTGAGGCGAGCGGATGCCGAGCGGCGGCGACTCCTGACCCACCTCGTGAAGGCGAAGGAAGAGGAACGGAATCGCGTCGCGTCGGACATCCACGATGACTCCGTGCAGGTGATGACCGCGGTTGCGATCGACCTCGAGCGCCTGGCTAGGAAGATCCAGGATCCTGAGCGAAGAAGGGACCTCGAGGACCTCGAAGGCCGTGTGCGTGCCGCGGTGGGACGCCTACGCACCATGGTGTTCGAGCTTCGCCCGCCGACGCTCGACGACGAGGGCATCGGGTCTGCACTCGGTCTCTACCTCGAGGAATTCAGTATCGACACGGGGATCGAATATGAGCTGAAGAACGAGCTGGACCACGAGCCTTCCAACCCGACACGCGTCGTTCTCTACCGGATCGCGCAGGAAGCACTGACCAACGTGCGGAAACATTCTGCCGCCTCTCAAGTTCTGGTCGAGCTCGGCCGAAGCCACTCGGGAATCACGATGACCGTGACCGACGACGGGAAAGGTTTCGACATGTCTGCTCCCGATCTGGTCAGCCCGGGCCATATCGGTTTGTCCGAGATGCGTGAGAGGGCCGAGATAAGTGGAGGTCGTTTCGACATCACCAGTGATCTAGGACGAGGTACCACGGTGTCGGTGTGGGTGCCGGAGCTAACCGCGTGACGGCGGGACGCGCGGCTGAAGGCAGCGTGACCGTCTTCCTGCTCGACGACCACGAATTGGTTCGGCGCGGGTTACGCGAGTTCCTCGGCGAAGAAGGTGATCTCGAGATCGTCGGAGAAGCCGGCACCGCGACCGACGCGTTGGCCGCGATCGAGGCGGCGCGGCCGGACGTCGCGATCATCGACGTCCGCCTTCCGGATGGCAACGGGATCGAGGTCTGCCGAGAGGTGAGGTCGCGGCTTCCCGACACGAAGTGTTTGATCCTGACTTCGTTCGCCGATGAAGAGGCGCTGTTCGACGCGGTCGTTGCCGGCGCGTCGGGTTACGTGCTGAAAGAGACGAAGACTTCGGAGCTCGTCCGGGATATCCGCAAGCTAGCTGCCGGTGAGTCGTTGATCGACCCGGCGCTGAAGAAAGAGGTTCTCTCGCGCGCGGGAGCGCGGGCAGGCAGCGGTGCGGGCCTCAGTCCGCAGGAGGAGCGGATCCTCGAGCTCATCGGCGAGGGACTGACCAACCGGCAGATCGGAGAACGGCTTCATCTGGCCGAGCAGACGGTGAAGAACTACGTCTCGAGACTCATGTCGAAGTTGGGCTTCGAGCGAAGGGTGCAAGCTGCGCTGTACGCGACGAGAAAACAGCGTTAGCGAATCAGTACGTAAGTACCTGCTGCTGACGCCAGGTCGATTACGACAATCGTGCACAATCGTTGTGAACACTGTGATGGCAGACGACGCGGCGGCAACAGTGCAAACGAAGCTACTCATCGTCGACGACGAGGAGCCGGTGCGACGCGCTCTGGAAAGGATCCTCGAACGTAAAGGCTACGACTGCACCTCCGTCGAGGGCGTAGACACCGCGAGGGAAGCGCTGACGAACGACACCTTTGCCCTCGTTCTGTCCGACGTCAACATGCCCGGCGAATCGGGGATCGACCTCGTCAAGACGATAGTGGCCGACTATCCCGATACCGCGACCGTCATGTGCACCGGCCTAGACGACTCCGAGCTTGCGCGCACCGCGATCGAGATCGGGGCATACGGCTACATCGTCAAACCGTTCGAGCCCAACGAGATCGTCATCGCGGTGATGAACGCGTTGCGGCGGCGCGAGCTCGAGATCGAGAACCGCCAGCACAGAGAACACCTCGAAGACATGGTCAAAGCTCGTACGTCGGAGTTGTGGACCGCTATCTCCGATCTGGAGCGTACGCAGAAAGAGTTGCGTCTGTCGCGGGAAGAGACGATCGAACGCCTATCGGTCGCGGCGGAGTTCAAGGACCTGGAGACCGCGACACACATTCGGCGCATGAGCCTTTACTGCGCGCTGTTGGCGGAGCGGCTGGGTGAGGACGCGTCGCGGTGCGAGCAGATCCGTTTGGCCAGTCAGATGCACGATGTCGGCAAGATCGGGGTCCCCGACCAGATCTTGTCGAAGCCCGGTCCTCTGACCCCGGACGAGTGGAAGATCATGAAGCAGCACTCTGCGATCGGTCATCGCATCCTGTCGAACTCGGGCTCGGAGCTCTTGAACCTCGCTGCGGTGATAGCTCTTACGCACCACGAGCGCATGGATGGAACCGGCTACCCGCAGGGACTCGTGGAAGACGACATCCCGTTCGAGGGGAAGGTCTCGGCCGTGGCCGACGTCTTCGACGCGCTTACGACCAACCGCGTCTATCGCAGGGCGTTTCCGCTAGGTGAGGCCCTCGAGATCATGCGCCAGGGCAAAGGAGATCACTTCGACCCCAAGATCCTCGACTGCTTCTTCGACTCGATGGATCGGGTTCTCGGGATCAAGGAGCTGCACGGGGATCCTCACCCGTCGCACGTCTAGCGTCACCGCGAGCGCAGCGCGCGTGCGCCATAGGATTCGACGATGCCGATCGACAGAAACGCGGTGGATCATGTCGCGCGCCTGGCCCGGCTCGATCTGTCCGAAGACGAGCGGTCGCGGATGCAGGTCGAGCTCAGCGCGATCCTCGACCACGCCGAACGTATCCAGGCTCTCGAGCTCGACGACTTGGAGCCGACTTCGCATCCGGTCCCGCTGCGCAACATGATGCGACCAGACGAAGTCACGCCGTCCTTGTCGCAGCAAGAGGCGCTGGCGAACGCGCCGTCCGAGGAAGACGGTCGGTTCAAGGTCCCGCGGATCATCGAGGACGCATGAGCATCACCGACCTTCACTGGATGACCGCGCATGAACTCGCGGACCTCCTCGCGGCGGGCGATGTTTCTTCGGTTGACATCGCGGAGGCGGTGATCGCCCGGACCGAAGACGTGGAACCGAAGCTGGATGCTTTTCTGACGCGAACCGACGACCGTCTCCGCGCCGACGCGAAGGCCTCCGACGAACGCCGCCGTAACGGCGAGACGCGGTCGCGTTTCGACGGGGTCCCGATCGGATACAAGGACGTTTTCGTAACGAAAGGCATCCAGAGCACGTCGGGGTCTCGCATCCTGGAAGGATTCATCCCGCCCTACGACGCGACGGTCGTCGACCGGGGAACGGCCGCCGGGCTGCCACTCCACGGGAAGCTGAACATGGACGAGTTCGCGATGGGGTCGTCGGGAGAGAACTCCGGCTTCAAGGTCACCCGCAACCCATGGGATCTCGAACGCGTTCCCGGAGGATCGAGCTCGGGGCCCGCGGCGGCCGTTGCCGCGGGGGTGGTCCCGTGGGCGTGGGGGACCGACACCGGGGGGTCGGTGAGGCAGCCGGCCGCGCTGACGGGAGTCGTCGGCGTGAAACCAACTTACGGGCGCATCTCTCGTTTCGGGATGATCGCGTTCGCGTCGAGCCTCGACCAGGCCGGTCCCTTCACCCGCAGCGTCAAAGACGCGGCGGCGTTGATCGAGATCGTCGCCGGCGGCGATCGGAACGATTCGACGTGCTTGCCCGAGTCCGCACCGGATCTGTTGTCGGGGATAGATGCCGGCATCGACGGGATGAGGATCGGGTTGATCAAGGAAGTCGAGAACGCTGAGGGGATCGCTCCGGGCGTTCGCTCCCGTGTCGATGAGGCGTACGCGCGGCTCGAGAAGCTCGGTGCGACGCTCGAGGAAGTTTCGTTGCCGAGCTTCGAGCATGGGATCTCCGCGTACTACCTCGTAGCGCCCGCCGAATGTTCCGCGAACCTCGCACGTTTCGACGGCGTCAGATACGGGCTGCGCGTCGATGCAGACGACATCGTTTCGATGATGTCGAAGACGCGTGATGCGGGCTTCGGAGACGAGGTGAAGCGGCGGATCATGCTCGGGACCTACGCGCTGTCGGCCGGCTACTACGACGCGTACTACGGGAAAGCACAGAAGGTCAGGACGCTGATCATGCGCGATCTCGAACGCGCCTACGAGTCGGTAGACGTGATCGCGTCTCCGACCGCGCCCACTACCGCCTTCAGGTTGGGTGAGAAGACGGACGACCCGCTGGCGATGTATCTGAACGACGTATTCACGGTGCCGTACCCGCTCGCCGGGAACGGCGCGGTCAGCGTCCCGTGCGGAACCTCTGCCGATGACGGTCTGCCCGTGGGCCTTCAACTCGCGGCGGCAGCTCTGGACGAGCCGACGCTGTTCCGAGCGGCATACGCCTTCGAGCAGGACCTCGCGTGGGCGGGAACTCCTGAAAGCAGGCCCTCCATATGAGCGCGGACGTGAGCGTGGGTGGGCGGGTGGCTGAATACGAGACGACAGTAGGTCTCGAAATCCACGTGGAGCTGTCGACCAACTCGAAGATGTTCTGCGGATGTGAGGTCGCGTTCGCAGGTGATCCGAATACCCGGACCTGTCCGGTGTGTCTCGGCCTTCCGGGATCCCTCCCGGTACCGAACGAAAAGGCGATCGAATACACGATGAAGATCGGCCTCGCGCTCAACTGTTCGATCGC
>JAHWJK010000089.1 GCA_019348445.1 Actinomycetota bacterium
TCGCGTCCCTCGAGATGCCCCCTGACCTTGTCGAACAACGCGTCGAAGACATCGGGCTCTACCGCTTGGTTGGTCGCGCCCCACGCGATCTGGTCTCTCGATGCGCCGTGCGACACGAAGAAACGATCTTTCGGCGAACGGCCGGTTCGCTTGCCGGTTACGGCGACCAGCGCGCCGTTGCCGGCGAGAAAACCCTCGTCCCGCCGGATCGACGCCTCTACGAGCTCCGGCGGGCTCAGATTCCGGTGGATCTTCGCCAGCTTCTCTATGCCGGCAAGTTCGTCCGACAACATGAACAAATGACTCCTAATGGGTGGGAGAGCTGGAAGCCTAACCCTCACGGCGCCGCGGGACCCCCTGATAAGCTCCGCGGACTTCGAGGCAGCTTCTATGCCGTCGTAATTTCACAAGGAGGATCGGTGGCGGACGTACAGGCGTACATCCTTATCCAGACGGAAGTCGGCAAGGCCGCGCAGGTCGCGACCGAAGTACGAAACATCGAGGGCGTGGACGCGGCCGAAGACGTCACGGGTCCTTACGACGTGATCGTGCGCGCTAGCGCAGGCAACGTGGACGATCTCGGGAAGCTCGTGGTCGCGCGCATCCAGGCGGTCGAGGGCATCACTCGGACACTCACCTGTCCGGTCGTCCACCTCTAGGGGGCGCCACCTGCGGGACGAGCAAGACGCGGACCTCGGTCTAGGCACGCGCGCCGTCCGTCCGCCGGGGGTCCCGGAGCAGGAGGGCCGGCCGGTTGCGCCCGTCCTGCACCCATCGACGACGTATGCGTTCGACGACAGCGAGACCTTCGCGGTCGCGTCGAAGGAGCGCATCGGCGCCGGCTACGTCTACACGCGGTGGGCGAATCCGACCATCGACGCGTTCGAGGCGGCTCTCGCCGGTTTGGAGGGGACGCATGCGGCCGAGGCATTCGCATCGGGCATGGCCGCGATCTCGTCGGTCTTCATGTCTTTTTGCGCCGCCGGTGACCGCGTGGTCGCGGTGCGACAGCTATACGGCGGAACCTATTCGCTGTTGCGCGACCGCTTGCCGCAGTACGGGATCCGCGGCGAGTTCTACGACCTCGACGACTACGACGGCATCGAACGAGCGCTCGACGGCGCGCGCATGCTGTACTGCGAGACCATCGGGAATCCACGGATACAGGTGGCGGACCTTCCGCGCCTAGCCGAACTGGCGGCCGCGGCCGGAGTCCCATTGGTCGTCGACAACACCTTCGCGAGCCCGATCCTGTGCCGGCCGGCCGAACACGGCGCTTCCATCGTGCTGCACAGCGCGACGAAGTTCATCGGTGGGCACCACGACCTCGTCGGCGGGATCGTGTGTGCGGACGACGACGTACTCGGTCCGATCCGACGCTGGGGCCGCGACATCGGTGCGACACTGTCGCCGTTCAATGCATGGCTCGGTCTGCGCGGTATCGCGACGATGCATCTCCGGATCGAACGCTCGTCGGAATCGGCGCTGAAGATCGCACGCTTCCTCGAAGAGCATCCGCAGGTAGACGCGGTTCACTATCCGGCCCTCGACTCGAGCCCGTCGAAGCAGCTGTGCGACCGGCTCCTGGGGGGCCGGGGAGGCGGCACGCTGGCATTCGAGGTATCGGGTGGTCGTGAGCGCGCCGCGAAGTTCCAGGACGCTCTCGAGCTCGTTACGGCCGCGGCAAGTCTCGGGGGTATCCACTCATTGCTCGTGCACGCAGCCAGCGTCACGCATACGCAACTGGACGAGAGCGAGCTAGAGGCAGCGGGGATCTCCGCGGGGTTCTGCCGGTTATCGGTCGGTCTGGAAGACGCCGATGACCTGATCGACGACCTCGAGCGCGCGCTCGCTCGGACCTAGCTCTGTTCCGGTACCGGATTGAACGTTAGGAATTCCTCGACGCCGGCGAACTCCGACAGCACTTCGCGGGCGAGCAGATCTTTCACGACGTCTTCCACCGGGATCCCCTCGTGGCAGATCCTCACTACATTTTCTGTGATCGGCATGTAGACGCCGGCCTCCTGGCCGAGGTCGAGGATCGGCTTACAACTCTTGACACCCTCCGCAACCATGTTCATCGAGCCGATGATCTCGTCGATCTTTCGTCCCTTCCCGAGCTCGATGCCGACGGAATGATTGCGTGAATGGGGGCTCGCGCAAGTGGCTACGAGATCACCGACGCCGGCAAGGCCCAAGAACGTCAGCGGTTGGCCTCCGAATTTCACCGAGAAGCGCGCCATCTCCGCCAGTCCGCGCGTCATTACGGTCGCCTTCGTGTTATCGCCGAATCCGAGTCCGTCGGCGATCCCCGCCGCGATCGCGATCACGTTCTTGAATGCGCCTCCGAGCTCGCATCCGACGACGTCCTGGTTCGTATACGTGCGGAACGTAGGTGCGTGGAACACCTCCTGTAGCTTCCGGGCGGTCCCGAGATCGCGGCACGCGACGGTCGACGCGGCCGGAAAACCTTGCAGCACTTCCTTGGCGAGGTTCGGGCCTGTGAGGACGGCGATGTTCCCGTCTACGCAGCCGTCGACCTCTTCGTCGATGACCTCCGACATGCGCTTGCGCGTATCGACCTCGATACCTTTCGCCAGGCTGACGTAGGCAGGCTTCGTTCCGGCGATGGCGGCGACGTCCCGGACCACTGCACGGAAACCATGCGATGGAACGCCCATGACGACGACCTCCGCATCGTCGAGAGCTTCCTCGAGATCGTTGGTTGCATAGAGGTTCTCTGGAAGACGCAAGCCGGGGAGGTATTCGGGGTTCTCGTGGTAGAGGTTGATCGTCTCCGCGAGCTCGCCACGCCGCGCCCACAGCACCGACTCCCACGCACCTTTCTTCGCGACCAGGCTTGCCGTCGCCGTCCCCCACGAACCGGCGCCGACGAATGCGACTTTGCTCAAGTCAGGCTGCTCTCTTCGCGCGACGACGGTCGGCGACGGCAGGTCTGATGCTCGCCAGGAGCAGTGAGATCTCACTCATGATCTCGCCGGTGATGCGGTGCCATTCGTCGGGCCTGTCGGAGCGGCCCGCGAACGACATCGGTGCTCCTACACGGGCACAGATGTCCTGGCGCGGGCGCCATCTCTTCGCATACCCCTTCGGCCAGATGTTCGCGGTGCCCCACAGGGCGGCTGGTATCACCGGCGCGCCGGACTCGATAGCCAGACGGGCGATACCGGTCTTCCCTTCCATCGGATTCAGATCGGGATCGTCGGTGATCGTCCCCTCCGGAAAGATGACGATGATCTCGCCGCGCGCCACTGCGTCGACGGCGGCATCCAAAGCCATCGGTGCGTCGGCCGTGCCCCTTCGGACCGGGATCTGCTTCGCGCCGCGCAGCACCCATGCGATTTTCTTGTCCTCGAAGAGCTCGTACTTCGCAAGAAAGCGCGGGATCCGATCCGCCTTGTCGATCACGTACGCAGCGGCCAGCGGATCCAAGTAAGCGATGTGATTGAAAGCAACCAGAGCGGGACCGCGGCGCGGGATGTTCTCGATACCTTCGAGCGTCCACCGGAACCACGACGCCAGCCACGGCTTCAATATGGCTTTGGCCAGACCGTACGTGGCTTCCATCGCACCTATCATACGGACGACTGCTTCGGCGAACGAGGTCTACATTTCCACGCGAGGGTCGTCGACGCGGTCAGAGCATCTCACCCTCCGGAGGTTTCGACGAAGCTCACACTGGTGCAACTGTCCGACATCCACTGCGGTCACATCAGCTTCGAACCACAGCTGATGGAAAAGGCGATCGCGGAGATCCTCGAGCTGCACCCCGATCTCGTCGTGGTTGCAGGCGACTTGACGTCGGAGGGATACGCGCCTCAGTACCGCCAGGCGAAGAAGTACCTCGATCGTCTCGAAGAGCTCGAGATGATCGTGATCCCGGGGAACCACGACCTGATGAACGTAGGGTTCCTGCACTTCAGAGATGCATTCGGCAAGTCCGATCGCGTCATCCGCGTCCCGTTCCGCAACGGCGACGGCGCCCAGCCTCCTCGGTACGCGACCGTCGTGGCCGTGAACTCTTCGAAGCCGGACCTAGCAGACGGCGAGATCGGACATCTTCGCTACGACTGGATCAGGCAGAGTTTCGAATGGCCCGACGACTACAGGATCTTCGTCCTACACCATCACCTCGTGTCGGTCCCGGGGACCGGACGTGAACGAAACATCGTGTGGGACGCCGGAGACGTGCTCGCGCTGTTGAGCGAGTTGCACGTGAACCTGGTCCTGAGTGGCCACAAGCACGTCCCCAACGTCTGGCAGTTCGGCGAGATGCTCCTCGTAAATTCAGGTACCGTCGCGACCGGCCGCGTGCGCGGTTACACGCGACCCTCTTACAACGTCATCGAAGTTTCGGACTCACGCGTTCGGATAACGCAGGTCTACCCGGGCGTCGGCGAGGTCGTCGCGGCGACCTATCAGTCGAACGAACGCAAGCTCGATCTCAACCCGCAACTATCAGGAATGTTCAACCGAGGCGCGTGGCAGGTCTGACCGTGGAGGGGCACAGATGATCATCCGCATCTTCGACACCGCGATGGATCCCGACGACATCGAAACGGGAAAGCGCCTGTTTCGGGAACACGTCGTGCCGGCCTTCGAAGGTTTCGCCGGCTGTCACGGTGCAGAGATGAACCTCGGCATCGAGGAGCACACCGGCGACTTGGTGGACGTCGTGTCCATCTCTCGGTGGGATTCGATGGAAGCGATCCAGAACGCGACGAAGACCGAGGAGTACCAGGAAGCACTTGCCGAGATCCGCAAGCTGTTCCAGCGCGCGCCTATCGTCCGGCACTTCGAGCTGGTCGACTGAGAGCCTTCTACGCGGCCCCCGCCTGCTTGCACGACACGCACAGTGTGGCCGTAGGACGGGCCTCGAGGCGCTCGAACGGGATGTCCTGCCCGCATTTCTCGCACTTCCCGTAGACACCGTCGTCCATCCGCGCCAGCGCGGCGTCGATCTCACGCCGATGCCCGTGAAGCTGATCCACGAGCGCCAGGGTCTGGGAGCGCTCCGCGGTCGCGTGGGCCGAGTCGGCGAAGCCTTCGTCGACGTCGACCTCGACGGTCTCACTATCCGCCGGCGAACCGTGCTCGGCGAGCTGGCGGTCGACGGATCTGCGCTCCTCTTCCAGAGCGTTTCGCAGCGAGTCGAGCTGTCCTTGTTCCATATCTTTCACTTCCCTTTCGGTCTCGCCCGAGGGTGAGCGGCGAAGTACACCTCGCGCAGCCGGTTGTCGCTGACCATCGTGTACACCTGCGTCGTCGCGAGGCTGGCGTGGCCGAGTAGCTCTTGCACCACTCGGATGTCTGCACCGCCGTCCAGCATGTGCGTCGCGAAGGAATGTCGCAGCGTGTGCGGGGATACCTCGTCTTCCAATCCCGCCATACGAGCGTAACCCTTGAGAATTTTCCAGCAACCCTGCCTGCTGAGCCTGCCGCCGCGGGCGTTGAGGAAGAGCGCTCCGCGCGCGGTCGCTTGCTTCGCTTTCGCCGCCAGCTGCGGGCGCGATTGAGTGACGTATGCCGAGACCGCTTTCGTCGCGGCGCGCCCGAGCGGCACCCGCCGGCTCTTCGATCCCTTGCCTAGACGGACGAGGACCACCCGCCCGTCGAGATCGACGTCGTCGACGTCCAGTGCCACCAACTCAGAGATCCTCAGTCCGGTGCCGTAAAGCAGCTCGAGCACGGCCCGGTCGCGGCGACCCAGAAGATCGTCCGCGGGGAGGCCCAGCAGCTCCTCGACGTCTTCCACCGGGATCGCTTTCGGGATCGACCGGGGACGTTTCGGCGACCCGACTTTCGCCGTGGGATCGACGTCGAGGTGCCGTTCGTTAACGAGGAACCGGTACAGAGCCCGCAGCGACACGAGCATCCGCGCTACCGACGACGGGCTGTAAGGACTCGCCGCCGGCGGCTTCCCGGACCGGAGCCGGTCGAGGTAGTCGGTTACGTCGCCGGGAGTGACCGCCTTCGGCTTCAGCTTCTTCAGCGCGCAGTAGTTCTGCCACACGATCAGATCGCGCCGGTACGCGGCGACGGTATTCGGCGATAGCCCCTTCTCGAATTCGACGTACGACATGAACTCGTCGACCCACCGATCGACGCGCGCTTCCGGAGTGGCGCTGCGAGCCATGGAGATGCCCTAAAGGAGGCTCGTCAGAGGGACGTATCCGAGCCCGTGCGCCTCCGCGACGGGCTCGTAGACGACGGCACCCTTGTAAACGTTCACGCCGGGGGCCAGGTGAGGATCGTCGCGCACCGCTTGCTCGAGGCCTTTGTTGGCCAGGTCGACGACGTACGGGAGCGTTGCGTTCGTCAGCGCGTACGTCGACGTATGAGGAACCGCGCCGGGCATGTTGCCCACGCAGTAATGAACCACGTCGTGGACCACGTACGTGGGGTCGGAGTGGGTGGTCATGCGCGACGTCTCGAAGCAACCACCTTGATCGATCGAGATGTCGACGACGACTGCGCCCGGCTTCATGTCCTTGACGATCTGTTCCGAGACGATCTTCGGCGCGCGTGCGCCCGGGATCAGGACCGCGCCGATTACGAGATCTGCGGAGATGACGGCTTCCTCCACCGACAACTGGTTGGACGCGATCGTCATGATGCGGCCCTTGTGGATCTTGTCGATCTCGCGGAGCTTGTTCATGTTCTTGTCGAGCACGAGGACCTCGGCCTCCATGCCCTGCGCGA
>JAHWJK010000016.1 GCA_019348445.1 Actinomycetota bacterium
CCTCAGACGTTGACTTTAATCACACCAGTCACAGCATCGTCAGGGTAGCAGCCGGGACTCGCACCCCGGCGACTTTCACCGCGTCTCGTAAGCCGCGCGGAACTCGGCCGTCGCCTCCCTGAGCGCGCCTTCGGGGTCGATGCCTCGGGACCGTGCCAGCGCAACGAGCCAGAACAACGCGTCGCCGATCGAGACTCCGCCCTCGAGTGCCGCGGCGACGCGCGACATCGACTCGGACTCGGTGGGCTGAAAACCGAGAGCCGCGGCACGCTTCTGCACCTTGTACGCGGCAAGCAGAGCGGGCAAGCTCGACGGAATACCGTCGAAAGCCTCGCTCCGCTCGACCTTCTCTTTCTTCTTGATCGCTTCCCAATTGCGAACGACCTCGTCGGCGTCGGCCACCGACGTATCGCCGAAGACGTGAGGATGGCGCTCGATCAGTTTCACGACGATGCGATCTGCCACACCGGCGAGGTCGAACCGATCGTCGTCGGCGGCGAGTTGAGCGTGGAACGCGACCTGTAACAGCAGATCGCCCAGTTCCTCTTGGAGCTCACCGCCGAGTTGGTCGCGATCGATGGCGTCCAGAACCTCGTGTGACTCCTCGAGGAGATGGATGCGCAACGACCGGTGAGTCTGTTGTTGGTCCCACGGACAACCGTCGCGGCTGCGCAGGCGCGCCATGACCATCGCAAGCGATACCAGCGCCCGCGCGCCGGAGCGAACGAGGTAAGCGCCATGAGCGGCCGTCAGCGGATCGGGCGCGACACCCACGCCGGTCGTGATCTCCGCACCCTGCTTGACGAGTTCGGGTAAGCGCGGCGAACGCGGATCTAGCACGGCGGCTGCGTCCTCGGCTGCCGGATCGATCGCGTCGGTGCCGGCGACTACCTCTCGTCCGTAGGAGGCGAGACGCTTCATCAGAGGGTGCTCGGGCGTTTCGAAAAGGATCCTGGTCCGGGCGACAAGTGCGTCGAATTCGGCGAGCGTCAAACGATCGGAATCTTCCGGTCCGAGCGGGACGACGAGGAGAGGCACTACGGCGTAGGAGAAGGCGACGACGTTTCGACCGCGCCCGGGATGTGTTCCGACGTCGCGTCGACAACCGTTTGGGTCTCCAGATCCAGCTCTCCGTAACGGGAGTTGATCCTGATGTCGGCAGCTTCGTAACGCTCGCGCAACCACTCTCGCCATGCGACCTCGGCTTCGCCTTCGCCGAGCTGTTGCGCGATCGCTTCGGTGACGTCCTCGAGTGGCGTGATCTCACGCTCGTTGACCCTGATGACGTGATAACCGAACTGGGTCTGGATGGGTTCGGATACTTCGCCGATGTCGAGCTCCGCAGCGCGGTCTTCGAGCCGCTCCTCGAGTTGTCCCGGTTCCGTAATGCCGAGGTCTCCGCCCTTGTCCGCCGACGTCTTGTCGATCGAGTGGCGGCGGGCGAGATCTTCGAATAGACGATCCACTTTCTTGTCCGGCGCATTCCGAAGTTGGTTCGAGATCCTCTTCGCGAGCGCGAGATCCCGGACGAGGATGTGCTGAGCGCGCATCATCGCGACGTAGTCGGCGATGTTCTCTTCGTAGAAAGCCTCGATCTCGGCTTCGGTCGCGGCGATATCGCCGGTGACTTCGTCGCGGATCTTGCTCTGCAGCAGGCTGTAGCGAACCCTCAGCTCGAGACGTTCCTCGTCGAGGCCGCTCTCCTTGAGCTGCTCTGCGAACTCGGCACCGAAGTCCGCCTTGATCGCGTCGATCTGCTCCGTGACTTCTTCGTCGGTGACTTCGACGCCCATCTCCTCGGCGGCGACATCGAGGATGGCCCGTCGGATCAGCTCGCTCAGATACGACTGCTGGATCTGCCGCCGTATCGCTTCGACGTCGCCTTGTTCGGCAAGCTGCTTGAACTGCTCGGTCTGCTCCTCGAGTTCGACGCCCTCCGACACCTCTTGGATCGTGATCTTGCGCCCCGCGACGACTGCCGCGGCAGTGTCGAAGAGGTTCCCGCACGCGGCGAGCAAGACGGCCGCGCCAAGAGCCAGCGCTAACGTTCGGGCTTTCATCCGGGCGAGGTTAACTGTTGCAAAAGATCGTCCACCCACGGCACAACGTCGGTTTTCGGCAACGCGCGCTCGGGAACGAGCAACGTCTGCGTACCCGGCCGCCACTCGGCGGAAGGCAACAAGCGCTGAAGGCGGATCTGCCGCGAGTCCTCCAACTCGATCGGTCGGACGCGCAACTTGCCCGCGACCGTCGCGGCCTCGACGATCCCCGCTTCCATCATCGTCCGACGCAGACGCGCGACCTCGAAGAGTGCCTCGACGGGGGCCGGGAACGGCTCCCCGTAACGATCGACCAACTCGTTGCGTACTTCGGCGAGATCCTCCTGCGTACGTGCACCGGCGATACGGCGGTATGCCTCGAGACGGAGGTTCTCGTCCGCGATGTAGGTCTTGGGGATGTAGGCGTCGAGCGGCAGGTCGATGCGGACCTCGCCGTCCTCTTTCCAGCCCAAACCTTTCGCCTCGTCGACGGCAGTCGACATCATCTTCACGTAAAGGTCGAAACCGATCTCTTCGATGTGACCGTGTTGCTCGGCCCCCAAGAGGTTTCCCGCGCCCCTGATCTCGAGATCGCGCATCGCGATCCGGAATCCCGACCCGAGTCCACTGTGCTCTGCGATCGTCTTCAACCTCTCGTGCGCTTCCTCGGTCAGCGAGCGTTCCGGCGGGAAGAAGAGATACGCGTAAGCGCGTTCGTGAGCTCGTCCGACGCGGCCGCGTAGCTGATACATCTGTGACAATCCGAGCAGGTCGGCGCGCTCGACGATGAGCGTGTTCACCGTCGGCATGTCCAAGCCGGACTCGATGATCGTGGTGCAGACGAGCACGTTCGTCTTCGCGTCGCCGAAATCCAGCATCGCCTGTTCGAGCTGACGTTCGTCCATCTGCCCGTGCGCGACGCCGACGCGGGCATCGGGGACGAGCTCCTGGATCCGGCGCGCCGCATGGTCGATCGTCGCGACGCGCGGATGGACGTAGAAGACCTGTCCGTCCCTCAGGAGCTCCCGGCGGATCGCCGAGATGATCACGTCCTCCGCGTAGTCACCGACGTAGGTCATGACCGGATGCCGGTCTTCGGGCGGGGTGTCGACGATCGACATGTCGCGGATGCCCGCCATCGCCATCTCCAACGTACGAGGGATGGGCGTCGCCGTAAGCGTCAGGATGTCGACGCTCGCTCGCAACTGCTTCAGCTTCTCCTTCTGGGAAACACCGAACCGTTGCTCCTCGTCCACGATGACGAGGCCGAGATCCGAGAACCCGATGTCCGGCTGTAGCAGCTTGTGCGTACCGACAACCACGTCGACCTTCCCCGCCTTCAGATCCTCGGTCACCTTTTTCGACTCCGCCGGAGACAGGAACCGCGACAACATCTCGACGCGGACGGGGAAGTTGCGGAAGCGTTCCGCGAACGTCGCATAGTGCTGCTGCGCAAGGATCGTCGTCGGAACCAGGACGCATACCTGTTTACCCGCGGCGACGGCTTTGAACGCGGCTCTGACGGCGATCTCCGTCTTCCCGTAGCCGACGTCGCCGCAGACCAACCGGTCCATCGGAACCGGCTTCTCCATGTCGTCCTTGACCTCGTCGACCGCGCGGAGCTGGTCGGGCGTCTCTTCGTACGGGAACTGATCTTCGAGCTCGCGTTGCCACGGCGTGTCGGGACCGAACGCGTAGCCGTGAGCACGCGCCCGCTTCGAGTACAGCTCGACGAGCTCGGCCGCGATCTCCCTCGCTTTGCGCCGGACCCGCGACTTCGTCTTCTGCCATTCGGGAGAACCGAGGCGGTGGAGCTTCGGTGCTTCTCCTCCGATGTACTTGCTGACGAGGTCGACCTGGTCGCTCGGAACGTAGAGCCGGTCGCCCTTCGAATACTCGAGCACGAGGTACTCGCGGTGGACGCCGAGCAATTCTCGATCGACCATCCCCACGTAGCGCCCGATCCCGTGCACCTCGTGGACGACGAGATCGCCTTCGGAGAGATCGAGCGGACCGGTCGCGTCGCGGCGCGCCGTTCTGATGCGGCGACGCGCGGCAGACGACCGGCGGCCGGTGATGTCGGATTCCGCGACGAGTGCCAGTCGCGTGGGGGGGCCGAGGATGAAACCGCGGCCCAGCTCGGCGACGACGATGGATCCACCCGATCTAGATATGTCTTTCGGGATGGCGTCGCTGATCTCCCATCGACCGAGTCCCGCCTGCGCGAGGTTCCTCTGAAGCGTCTGTGCGGTGTCGCGGGTGGAAGCCGCGATCACGGCGCGGAACCCGTCTCGCACGAGAGCACCGAGACGTTCGATCAACGCGTCGGGCTTGCCGGCCGACGACACCCACGTCTCGACCGGGAACGATTCCGCGTTCGGATCGTCGAAACTCGATATCAGTGCCGGCTCTACCGGGGCCAGGACCTCGTCCAGCGGTGCGTAGTGGTTCTCGGTCACTCCCGAGACCTGTGACCATTCGGCGACCTGCTCGAGCACCTCTTCGGCTCGGTCCCTAACGCGTTTGGGTTCGAGCACGGCGACGGGCGCGCCCTCGGGCAACAACGACGTGACCGGGACGAGCCCGCCGGTCAAGAGCGGGAGCAGCCGTTCGGCCCCCGCTTCGATAACGCCTTCCGCGAGCTGCGCGAGGGCCGGATCGTCATGCGACGTAGCGAGGTCGGCGGCGCGCTCCATCGTCGCCTCGTCGGTGCGGAGCTCGCGACACGCGGCGATCTCGACCTCGTCGATGTCATCGAGAGATCTCTGCGACGCGAGGGCGAACTGACGCAATGAAGTGATCTCGTCACCCCACAGTTCCGCGCGGACCGGCCGTTCGTACGCTGGGGGAAAGACATCCAGGATCCCGCCTCTGACGGCGAACTCACCACGGCGTTCGACGATGTAATTGCGCTCGTAGCCGAGCTGCACGAGCCGCTCCGTCACCTGATCGAAGTCGAGAGAGGTTCCCTTCCTCATCACGATCACGTCGGGCGTGTCGTGAAGTGGCGCGACTAGCTGCGTCGCGCCCTGTGCGGTCGTTGCGATCACAAAGCTCTCGCCGCGCTGCAGCCGCGACAGCACATGCATCCGACGACCCATGGTTTCGACCGAAGGCGACAACGGCTCTCCGGGGAGGACCTCCCATCCCGGGAAGATCTCGGCGCCGCTGCGCCCGAGGAACGCGTGGACGTCGCGCGCCAGATGCTCTGCCTCTTCCTGTCTCGACGTGATCGCGAGCACGGGCACGCCCCAGTGACGCACGGCCGCGGCGAGCAAGAATGGACGCGCTGGTTCGGGGACCGTGACCGGGACGCGCGCGCGCAAGAGCGCCTGCAAGCGCTCATCGGGCAGCAGGTCGAGAAGTGGTGCTAGCGATGCCAAGGAGCCCGAGTTTACGTTCGGGCGTTGGTTTCGTTCATCGCTCGTTCGACGCCCCGTTCGACGATCGTGTCGATCGCGCTCGTCGCCTCGCCGATGAGGCTCGGAAGCTCACTACGCTCGGCTTTCGTGAAATCGCTGAGCACGTAGTCGGCCGGGTCGCGGCGACCCGGCGGCCTCGAGATGCCGAACCGGATCCTGACGAAGTCCTTCGTCCCGAGGTGTTGAGCAACCGACTTCAACCCGTTGTGCCCGGCAACGCCCCCACCGAACTTCACGCGGATGTTGCCGAACGGGATATCTAGCTCGTCGTGCACCACCACGAGATTCTCGGGCGGGACCTTGTAGAACCGAAGCAGCGCCGCCACCGGACGCCCGCTCTCGTTCATATAAGAGGTGGGACGTGCGAGAGCCACGCCACCGCCTAGTTCGGCGACGAGACACCCACTCTTGTGGCTCTTGAACTTGGTCCCGTGGTCCGACGCGACGACATCGACGACCATCGCACCGACGTTGTGTCGATTGCCCGCGTACTTGGGGCCCGGATTCCCGAGCCCCACGACAACCCAGCGGTTCGCGTCGCGCTCCGGCCGCTTTCGAAAGAAAGACATGCGTCGTAGGCGAAGGGCCGTCGCGAGGGTTTCTGCTACTCGGTCCCTTGGGTCTCGGACGGAGGAGTCTGGTCCGACGTCCGCTCCTCTTCCGCGTCCGCTCGTTCGACCGCGCCGGGCTCGCCCTCGGCTGCCTCTTCGGGTTCCTCCTGCTCCTGACCCGCACCGGCTTCCATCGCCTCGAGCTCGGCTTCCGAGATCGGCGCCGCGATCGTGACGACCGGCTCGTCGGGGTCGTTCGTGATCTCGAACTTGTCGCTTCTTGGGATGTCGCCGACGCGCAGGCTGTCGCCGATGTTGAGATGCGAGACGTCGACGTCGATCCCCTCGGGGACCTCGGTCGGAAGGCAGCGAACGTGCAGGGTGAACAATGGCTGCTCGAGGACGCCGCCCTCTTTGACGCCCGCGGCCTCGCCCCTGACGTGAACGGGCACCTCGACGTCGACGGTCTGAGTCACGTCGACCTGGACGAAGTCCGCGTGCAACAGGGTCCCCTTCACGGGGTCGCGTTGTAGCTCGCGCGCAAGCGTCAGCATCTTCTTGCCGCCGACCTTGAGCTCGAGAAGGACGTTCATGCCTGCGTCGGTGTGAAGCGCCGTGATGAACTCGCGGCGATCGACCTCGATCGGGACCGGCTCCATGCCTCGCCCATATACGACCGCCGGCACCTTGCCCGAGGCGCGGGCACGGCGGGCCGCGCCTTTGCCACGGCCGTCACGCTCACTGACGTTCAGCTTTACCTCTGCCATGAACTCCTCCTAGGCAGGTGCCGGTCGCGGCGGACCCACCGAAGACTGGGGATTGCGGACATTATAGAGGTGATGGAGATACCTCCAGAGTGGGCGACCGAATCGTTCTGCTACGTCACTACGACCGGGCGTCGCAGCGGAACTCCGCACACGATCGAGATCTGGTTCGGCCTCGCCGGCGATTCGATGTATCTGCTGGCTGAGGGCAAGGAGCGAGCCGACTGGGTGCGCAACATGAGGGCGGACCCGGACGTCACGGTGAAAGTTCGCGACGTAACGTTCCCGGCGAAGGCGCGCTTCGTCGACGACGCGGACGAAGAAGAAGCGGTGCGACGGACGATGGCGGCGAAGTACCAGGACTGGACGGAAGGAACGCCGATGAGCGACTGGGCCCGCAGCGCCCTACTGATCGCCCTCGACCCCATTTAGTCGCGTCTACTCGCGCATAACGCGAGTAACCGCGACTAAAAGCGGCGCTAGGGCTGGTTTTCGCCGTGGAAGAGGGACGAGACTGAGCCTTCCTCGAATACCGCCTTGATCGTCTGCGCGACGATCGGTGCTATCGACAGCACCACGAGCTTGTCGAACTCTTTGTCCGGTCCCAGCGGCAACGTGTTCGTGACGACCAGCTGCTTGAGCTGAGAGTTCTTGATCCGGTCGACCGCAGGCTCCGACAAGAGCGGATGGGTTGCCGCCGCGTACACCTCGGAGGCGCCCGCATCCATCAGCACGTCGACACCATTCGTCAGCGTCCCTGCCGTATCGATCATGTCGTCGACGACGACACACACCTTGCCGTCGACTTCACCGACGACGGACTTCGTCTCGCTGACGTTGCGCGCGTCCTTGCTACGCCTCTTGTGCATGAACGCGACCTGTCCCGAAAGGCCGTGGAACTCGCCGAGATGCTGGAGCCACTTGTCGGCTAGTCGCACGCCACCGGCATCCGGAGAAACGATCACGAAGTCGTCCTCCAGAACGTTGTCGGCGAACCAGTCGGCGAGGAGTGGCATCGCGGTCAGATGGTCGAACGGGACGTCGAAGAATCCCTGGATCTGACCGGTGTGGAGGTCGACCGACACCATCCGATCGGCGCCTGCCGCTTCGTACATGTCGGCCATGAGCTTCGCGGTGATCGGCTCGCGTCCCCTGGCCTTTCGGTCCTGGCGCGAATACGGATAGAGCGGCGCTACCGCAGTGATGCGCTTGGCCGATGCACGCTTCAGTGCGTCGATCATGATCAGCTGTTGCATCACGTGGTGGTCGACGGGGTCGGAGATGCTCTGGATCACGAACGCGTCGCAGCCCCTCACCGAATCTGAAAAGCGCGCGTAGCTCTCCGAGTTCGCGAACGTCGCGATCTCGACATGAGCGAGCTTCATTCCGAGGTGAGCCGCGATCTCTTCCGCGAGAGGACGGTTGGCGGTTCCCGAGAAGATCATCAGCCGCTTGTACGTCGTGAGCTGCATCCGCTAGTCGTCCTCGCTCTCGGTCTCGGCCCTCTCCACCCTACCCATCTTGTTGCCTTTTCCTTCGATGATCCGCGCCGGAACCCCGACCGCGAGGGCGTCGTCGGGGACGTCTCCTCGTACGACCGACCCAGCGGCGGTTGCTGCTCGCTTCCCGATGTGAGTCGGCGCGACGAGCATCGTGTCCGACCCGATGTAAGCGTCGTCGTCGATGATCGTCTTGTGCTTGTCGCGGCCGTCCCAGTTGCACGTGATGGTCCCCGCCCCGACGTTGACGCCGCGACCGATCTCCGCGTCGCCCAGGTATGCGAGGTGGTTCGCCTTGCTGTCGTCGCCGATACTCGTTGCTTTCGTTTCGACGAAGGTGCCGATCCGCGCGCCTCGCCCCAACGTAGTTCCCGGACGCAACGACGCGTACGGACCGACACTGGATTCGGGTCCAAGCGTCGACCCGCGCACGACCGAGTACGTCACAGTGGCGCCCGGACCGACCTCGCTGTCGACGATCCTCGAGTTCGGCCCAACCTCGGCTCCCGCCGCGATCGTTGTCGCGCCCTCCAAGAACGTGAACGGAAGGATCGTTGCATCCGGTTCGATCGTGACGTCGGCGTCGATATAGGTAGTCGACGGGTCGACGATCGTCACGCCCTCCTGCAACCACTTCTCGCAGATCTGGGCGCGGAGCAGGGCCCCCACTTCGGCGAGATCCTTGCGATCGTTCACTCCCGCCGATTCTTCCGCCGTCACCATGTGAGCTTCAACCCCGTGGCCCTCCGACACCATCAACTGCACCACGTCGGTCAAGTAGTACTCGCCTTGCGCGTTCTCGCGATCGATCTTCGAGATGAGCTCGCTCAGCACGGCGCCGTCGAACGCGTAGGCGCCGCAATTGACCTCCACGATCTCGAGCTCCGCAGGAGTTGCGTCCCGAGCCTCGACGATCCGCTCGACCGACCCGTCCGGTCGCCGTACCACCCTCCCAAGATCGGCGGGATCCGCCACCGTGGCGGTGAGCACGGCAGCCGTAGCACCTTCGCGGACCACATCGACCAGTGCCTTCAACGTCTCTGCTCGAACCAGAGGCGTATCGCCGTTGACCACGAGCGCGACATCGTCCACGACGCCGAGGTGTTCGAGCGCGACCTTTACTGCGTCGCCCGTTCCATTCGGCGGGTCCTGGACGACGTATTCGAGGTCGGTAAAACCGGCTCCCTCAGCCGCGGCTCTCATCGCGTCCTCTTCTTTCGAGACAACGACGACGGCACGCTCGTGTGAAAGAGACGACAACGCCGTCAGGACATGGACGAAGAGGGGGCGCCCGGCGACCCGATGGAGCACCTTCGGGATCGGCGACCTGAGACGCTTGCCTTTGCCGGCCGCGAGCACGACGACCGTTGGCTTCGGAGAAGTCATCGACCGCCTCGGGGCGACCCCGGCGAAACGAGTCCGAGAGCTGCCCCGCCTGGATTCGAACCAGAACCTAGGGAACCAAAATCCCTTGGGCTGCCAATTACCCCACGGGGCACCGATACGTCCAGTGTAAAGAGCATCAATCCGAACGCTCGACGCAATGCTGGGTCGAGTGGGCGATCTCGACGTGATCGAACCGGTCCTCGATCTTGGCTGCGATGTCACGCGCGTGCTCGGCGTCGGACGCTAGACCGAACAAGGTCGGACCCGACCCCGTCAAACCAGCCCCTAATGCGCCCGCGCTCGAGATCACTTTCTTCAGTTCCTCGAGTTCGGGACGAAGCGAGAAAGCGGCGGGTTCGAGATCGTTGTGCAACAACTGCGCGACTTCGCGCGGATCGCCGCCACCAAGAGCAAGAGTGATCGGAGCGCTTCCGGCGTCGCTCGCGGCACCGAGTTCATCCCATCGTGCGTAGACGTCTTTGGTGTACAGAGGTTGATCCGAGATCCCGAGGACGAAATGAAGATCGCGCGGAGACGGAAGCGGCGTGAGTTTGTCCCCGCGTCCCGTGACGAGGATCGTGCCGCCCATCAAGCAGTACGGCACGTCGCTGCCAACGGACGCGCCGAGCTCATTCAGGTCGTCGTCACCCAGACCTGCCCTCCACAGCTCATTCAACGCGACGAGGACACCGGCAGCGTTCCCGGACCCTCCGCCGAGGCCGGCCCCGATCGGGATCTTTTTGGCGATGTTGATGTGGACTCCCGTCGCGGTGACGCCGCGGTCTACGAGTGCGCGAGCGGCGAGATATGCAAGATTCGTCTCCCGTTGCGGGGCGTCGGATGTTGGGCCGCGCGCGATGTGCATCTCCACCTCGACCTCGTTGCCTTCAACCACGCGAACGTCCACGTCGTCGGCCAGCGAGATGCCATGGAAGATCGATTCGATCTCGTGATAGCCGTCGCGACGGCGCCCCACGACGCGCAAGAACAAGTTGACCTTGGCGTGAGTCCGGATCCGTATCCCGAGGGACGATCCCGCGGTTGTGATCTTCATCGCCCGGAAAGGTTAGTGCCTGATCAAGCGCTCCAGTAGAGGAGCTACCTCCGACACCCGTGCCTTGTTGAGATATGAGTCGGACCACGCCGGCTTGCTATCGAGCACGGCGGAGAACGCGATGATCTTCGCTTCCGGCGCGATCGCCCTCAACATCGTCGCGGTTCCCTCGCCGTCGAGGTGAGGCATGAGGTAGTCGAGGATGACGAAATCGGGCTGGTGCTTCAGCGCGAGTGGAACGGCTTCGACGCCGTTCTCCGCCTCTCCCACCACCTCGAAGCCCTCGGTCTCGCACATCAAACGAAGGACATGGCGTATCTCCTCGTCGTCATCGACGATCAGAACCTTGCGATGAGGCGCGGATCCGTTCGAAGTGCCCACGTTTGTCCCTTTTAGTCACGTGTTGGAAAGACAGGCTACAGAAGCACCACTCAGATGTGAAGAGGAACCTTCTACGAACGCGTTGTTACCGCGATGCGCGCGCTAGCGCGATGAAGTCGTTCACATCCAACGTCTCGGGTCGGACGTCCGGCGAGATCGACGACGCGCGCAGGATCTCGTCGACGTCACCTATGGACGCGGCAGTGAGCGAGTTCCTGATGTTCTTGCGACGTTGGCCGAACGCCGCGCGAGCGATTTCGAGGTAGGCGCGCTCGACGTCGCGCGCCACGTCTTCTCGCCGATGGATCGCGACCAGGACCGAGTCCACCTTCGGGGCGGGGAAGAAGACATTGCGCGAGATCCGCGCGACGACCGATGCGTCCGCGTAGAAGCCGACGAGCACACTCGTCAAGCCATACGTCTTCGAGCCGGGGCCGGACGCGAGGCGTTCACCGACCTCGCGTTGCGTCATGACGCAGATCGTCGATACCTGCGGTGCTTCCTGGAGGATCCTGATGACCGTCTGAGCAGCGATGTTGTAGGGGAGGTTCGCAACGACCTTCGCGGCGTCGATCGTCGAAAGGTCCAGCGCGAGGACGTCGCCGTAGACGAGCGACACATTCGGAACCCCGGCCAGAGTTTCGTGAAGCACCGGCTTCAACCGTTCGTCGATCTCGAGCGCGGTCACACGACGCGCCCGGCGCGCCAACTCCAGCGTCAGCGATCCGGCCCCCGCACCGATCTCCAATACGTGGTCGTCGGCGGTTATCCCGGCGATGTCGACGACCTTCCGTATCGTGTTCGGGTCGACTACGAAATTCTGGCCGAGCGACTTCGTCAGCATGATCCGATGCGCGTCCAACAGTTCGCGGATCTTCCTGGCACCCAACAACTCGGCATCGGTCATCCGAACACCGCGTGAGCGTTCTCGGTCGTTTGTTCCGCAAGCGCATGCACCGACACTCGACGCGCCTCGGCTACGGCGACACCAACGAACGACACGTGGCGCGGCTCGTTCGGCTTTCCCCTATGCGGTTCCGGTGACAAGAACGGCGAATCGGTTTCGACAAGCAGTCGATCGTGTGGGACGGCGGCCGCGCGGTCGCGGAGATCCGCGGCATTCTTGAACGAGACGTTCCCGGCGAACGAGATGTATGCCCCGAGATCTACTGCCAACTCCAACTGGTGCTCATCGCCGGACCAGCAGTGGAAGATGAAACGCCGCGGCGCGCCCTCACCTCGCAATACCTCGAGTGCATCGTCCACCGAATCTCTCGTATGGATCACCAGTGCCTTGTCGAATTCTTTAGCCAGACCGATGTGCGCCGAGAATGCGATCCTCTGTTCCTCCGGAGTCGCGTAGTCGCGGTAGAAGTCGAGGCCCGACTCCCCCACAGCCGCGACTTCATCGGACGACAACATCTCGCGCAGGGCGACCTCCGTTGCGGGAGTCCACCCACTCGACGAGTTCGGGTGCACGCCTACGGCAGCTCTGACGCCATAGCGCTGCGCGATGTCGATCGACCGGCGACTCGACGAGACGTCGATGCCGACGGTCAGCATGTCGAGCACCCCCGCGGCGCGAGCGCGGCCGACGACCTCGTCCAGCGCCGCGTTCTCCTCGCACAGATGGAGGTGACAATGCGAGTCGAACCACACCGGGGCGTTACTCCTCTTCGATGCGAGGGAACAACGGCTCGCCGGTCACGATCTTGGTTCCTTCCGCGAGTCCGCCCCATCGTGCGGCCTCGAACGTGTGGGACGCGACCTCCCCTTCCTGACCGAGCCGGGTCCACAGCTCCTGGGCTGCTCGTGGGATGAACGGAGACAGCATGAGCGACATCAGTCGCAGGGCTTCGGTCAGCTCGTAAAGGACGACCTCGAGGCGACGACGGTTCGACTCGTCTTTCGCGAGCGACCACGGTGCAACTTCCTCCACGTACGAGTTCGCCTTGCGAACGAAAGTGAATGCCGCCTTCGCTGCCTGCGTCGGCGAGATCGCATCGAAAGACGCCTCGACGTCGTCCATCGCGTTCTCGAACGCCGCACGGAGCCCCCGTTCGGCCTCCGTGACCTCGTCGCCGCGCGGCGGAGCAGGAAGCGTCCCGTTCAGGTAGCGCTTCACCATCGTCGATACCCGCGAGACGAGATTGCCGAAGTCATTCGCGAGGTCGGCGTTATAGCGAGACACCATCCCTTCCCACGAGAACTCACCGTCTTGTCCGAACGAGATGTCGCGCATGAAGTAGTAGCGGTAGCCGTCGGAGCCGAACGTCGAGATCAGGTCGTGCGGCGAGATCCCGGTCAACGTCGATTTCGACATCTTCTCGCCGCCGATCTGCAGGAACCCCGTGGCGAAGATCGTCTCCGGTAGTGGCAGATCCAGAGCCATCAACATCGCCGGCCATATGACCGAGTGGAACCACAAGATGTCCTTGCCGATCATGTGGACGTTCGCCGGCCATACCCGGTCGAACATCTCCGGATCCTGTCCATAACCGACCGCCGTCGTGTAGTTCTGCAGAGCGTCGATCCAGACGTAGATCACGTGCTTCTCGTCCCACGGGATCGGGATCCCCCAGTCGAAGCTCACGCGCGAGATCGACAGATCGTCGAGCCCCTGCCGCAGCTTCCCCACGATCTCGTTCCGACGACCTTCCGGCATCAGGGCGCGCTCGTTGCTCGTATAGCGCTCGATCAGGGGCTCGGCGTACTTAGAAAGACGGAAGAAGTAGTTGTCCTCCTCGAGGTGCTCGATGTCGCGGTTCGGATGCAGCGGGCAGCGTCCATCGACGAGATCGTCCTCGGTCTTGAATGCTTCGCACCCGACGCAGTAGAGGCCGCGGTATGTACCGAGGTAGATCTCGTCTTTGTCGTAGAGCGCCTGGACGAAGGTCTGGACCGGCTTCTCGTGGCGCTCCTCGGTGGTCCGGATGAAGTCGTCGTTCGTGATGTCGAGGGCGTCCCACACCTCGAGCCACCGCGGGACGATCTCGTCGGTCCACTCTTTCGGCGACATGCCCTTTTCCTGCGCCGTGCGCAGGATCTTCTCGCCGTGCTCGTCGGTCCCGGTGAGGAAGTGAACGTCCCGGCCCTGGAGACGGCGGTAGCGGCACACGATGTCGGATGCGACCGTGCAGTATGCGTGGCCGAGGTGAGGAACGTCGTTGACGTAATAGATAGGAGTGGTCAGGTAAAAAACCGCCTCGCTCATCGCCGTTCTCCTGACCCGTTCGTCCGTTTCGCCCTGTTAAATGCTTGACTAGCCTGAATCTGCCAGCTAGATTCTCCAATACTTACCAATTTGGCCATCTCGGAGAGGAAGAATCGATGAAGTCTACGGGCGTAGTGCGCAAGATCGATGAGCTGGGGCGAGTCGTGTTGCCGTCGGAGCTCCGCCGGGTGTTCGGCATCCGTGAGGGTGACGAGCTCGAGATCAGCGTCAACGGCGAGCAGATCATCCTCCAGAAGCGGCAGGACCTGTGCCTGTTCTGTGGCGCCGAAGGACCCTCGGTCGAGTTCCGCGGCCGCCGTGTCTGTGACGAATGCGCCGGTGAGGTCGGCCAGCGCGGCCGCGTCGAGGTTCGGCTCCCGGAGACCGAGACCACCACTACTACTTAATCGCCGTCGAGGAGAGCGTCGAAGACGTCTCTCTTAGACACACCGCTTTCCCGCGCCACCCGAACGAGCGCGGTCTTCCGGTCGACTCCCTGATCCATCAGGGCGCGTGCTCGCGCCGCGAGCTCGTCCGGGGCGGGCAGAGGCTTCGCGTCGTGGATCGCGCCTCCAACCACGAGCACTATCTCGCCGCGCGGCGCCTCGCCCTCTGCCCGCGCTAGAAGCTCACTAAGGGTTCCACGCTGTGCTTCTTCGTACATCTTCGTCAGCTCGCGAACGAGGGCAGCAGGACGGTCGCCCAGCCCCTCGAGAAGGTCCTTCAGCGAATCCACTATCCGGTGCGGCGATTCGAACAGGACGATCGTCCGCCGTTCAGTCGCGAGCTCCTCGATCCTTCGTCGCCGCTCGCCTTTCTTTCGCGGCAGGAAGCCTTCGAAGACGAAACGACCCGTCGGCAATCCGGAAACTGCGAGCGCGCTCACCGACGCGGTCGGTCCCGGCACCACTTCAACCGGCAATCCTCGGTCGACGCAGGCTTTGACGAGCCGATATCCGGGATCCGACAGCCCGGGCATCCCCGCATCGGAAACCAGCGCGACCGTCGCCCCTTTCTCGATCCGAGCAACGAGCTCGTCGGCCTTGCGCCGTTCATTGCCTTCGTTGTAGACGGCCAGGTCCTTGACCTTGATTCCGAAGTGCGTCAACAGCTTCCGCGTCCTCCTGCTGTCCTCGCACGCGACGAGATCAGCTTCTTCGAGCGTGCGAAGCGAACGCGGAGACGCGTCCTCCAGATTGCCGATAGGGGTTCCGACGAGAACCAGCTTGCCCATCACACCTCCGCGGGTCGCCACGGCGCGAACGCGTGGCGCAGCAGTGACACGAACGCGCCGCGCCACGACGCCTCGTCGGTGTCGGGGCGTCGGCCTTCGAAGAACGTCTTCGTCGCGGCTACGGCGCGGCCGTTGTTCACGACCCCAACATGGTCTGTCAACGCGACGACGTTCGCTTCTCCGGGCCTGCGCCAATCGCGATCGAGCCATACCGAATCACCGAGCGCCCACACCGACAGCCGCTGGATGTCAGCATCGATCAGGACTACGGGCTCGAGATTCGTCGGGAACGCGGGCGTATCGACGTCGTAGGTCTCGAGACCGATGCTCCGGAGAACGGCGGCGAAGGCGCGGGCGACGTCACCGCCGGGTTTCCCGGGCGCAGTTACGCCGGGGGCGGGGATGCGCAGCGACGGGGGGAATGGAGGCGGCGGAGCGAGGACGGCGGCGCGCTGCGGCGCGTCGAGACCCTCGTCGATCATGCGGTCGAGGATGAGCGCCGCTTGCGAGTGGCCGAGCAGAGCGACGGGTTCTTCGGCGCGTCCCACCTGTTCGCCCACGGCTTCTGCTACCTCCGACAGATCACCGCGCGTGTCGGACCTTCGGGTCGTCTCGCCCACACCTCGGTAAGAGAGCAATCGCGCGCGGCGATCGGGGTAACCGAACCTGCGAACGTCGATCTCTGTGAGTGGCCCGGTCGTGGACGTCGTGTCAACGCCGCCCAACATCAGCAACGTCCCTGGTGCAGACGTTTCCCCCACCGGCGGGAAGTCACGAACGAATCGGTCGTAGATGGTGCCGCCGAAGACGATGGCGATCGCGATAGCCGTAACTGCGACGGCCATCGTTCCTCCTCCGGGATAGGTCGCGTTGCGCGAATGGTCGCGCCACCCCAGGAACAGCAGTCCGTGGATCGGCGCCGCGAAGATGACGATCGCGGCCGAGGCGAGTCGCCCGCTGTCGCCGAACGACGACATCGCTGCTCCGAGCAGCGCACTGAAGTAAGCGTACGCGAGGAAGGACGACCCTTCCGGGACGCTCGTGGTACCGGCCTGTCCTTCTGAAGAGGGGAGTGAGACTCCGCGGCGGGCAAGCCACAGGGCCGGAAAGAACCCGAGCACGGCACCGACCCACAGGAACGGCGCATAACGCGACGCGGTACCGCTGAACATCACCGCCGCCGACGGCAGCAGCGCCGCGGCCCCCATAAAGACGAGTCGCGCCGCGCGAATCCACGTCGAGACGAAGGTCCCAGGATTCCGGTCGGCAGCCACGATGGTTGCCGCCAGAACGGCACTACGAACCACGATCGACAGGACCAGGAACATGACGAAGACGACCCAGCTCGACGTCTGAGCGAGGGCCTGCTTCACATCGAAGAAGACGTCGAGCGGGAACATCGCACCGGCGGCGACCGACGCTCCACTAGCCGGGATCACGCCGAGCGCGATGAGCATGCCGGCCACCACGCCCTCGATCGTCATCGGCAGGAGGGCGTACGGCGCGGCGCGGAAGCGGGAGATCCCGACTGCGAGCGTTCGCATAACGGCGGAAATTACACTCGGCAGCCGTGGCGACCGAGGAGCGAGAGATAACAGGCGAAGACGAAGCCGACGAGGCCCACCCGGCCGCGCCCGATCAGAACTGGACGCGCCGGGACTCCGTAGCCCTGGCCCTCGTGACGCTCATCGCTGGAGCGCTCCGTTTCATCCGTTTGGACATCCCGAAAGCCATCATTTTCGACGAGACCTATTACGCGAAGGACGCGTGCTGGTACGTCAACGTCTCGGAGCAGATCTGCGAGATCGGATACGAACAAACGAACGTTCATCCGCCGCTTGCGAAGTGGCTGATCGCGATCGGCATCCGCCTCTTCGGGTTCGACTCGTTCGGCTGGAGAGTGGCCGTCGCGGCCGGCGGGACGATCACCGTCGCGCTCCTCTACCTCCTCGCCCGCCGCATCTTCCGTTCGACTACCGTCGCTGCGTTCGCAGCGGGATTGCTCGCCATCGACCTTTTGCACTTCGTCCAATCCCGAACTTCGATGCTCGACATATTCGTCCCGATGTTTGGACTCGCCGCGTTGTTGTTCACCGTCTACGACCGCGATCGTTACCGGCCTCCGCCGGATGCAGAACAAGCGAACGGACTACTCGATCGTCCCTGGAGATTGGCCGCCGGTGCCTGCGCAGGAGCAGCAGTAGCGAGTAAGTGGCCGGGTCTCTTCTTCCTCGCATTGGTGATCGTCCTCACGATCGTCTGGGAGATCGCACAGCGACGAACCGACCGCCAACCGCACCCGATCGCGAGGTTCCTGCGCGAGGAAACGCTCACGATCGTCATGTGGTTGCTGATCTTCCCGGTGGCGGTCTACATGTTCACGTACTTGGGCCGACTGGAAGGTGCGTTACTCGCGAATCCCGCCGAACAAGGCTCATGGTTTCGGGCGTTCTGGGATCGACAGCTCTTCATGCTCGATTTCCACCGAGGGTTGGGCTCATCGCACGGGTACCAATCGAACCCGTGGACGTGGCCCGTTCTGAAGCGACCGGTGTCGTACCACATCGAATACGGGCCGAATGGTGAGTACGCGGAGATCATGGCGACCGGAAGCCCATTCGTCTGGTGGGCATCGATCCTCGCGTTGGTCTACGTCGCGTTTCGATGGATCGCGGCGCGCGTGAGGCGCGTTCCGCAAGGTGCGTCTCGATGGCGCGCGGAAGGCGTCATCGTCGCGGGATTCGTATTCACGTACGGCCCATGGCTTCTCCCGTCGGATCGCTCGGCGGTCTTCCTCTTCTATCTACTCCCGTCGGTACCGTTCATGTGCCTGGCTCTCGCTTACGTCGCGACGGAGATCGGGCGATCGTGGGAAGCCCGCGCGGCAGTCGCGTTGTTCAGCGCGGGCGCTATCGGATTCTTCGTCTTCTACTACCCGGTGGTAGCCAACGTGGAGATCCCCAAGAAGGCGTGGGAACGTCGGATCTGGCAGTTCGACAATTGCGACAAGCCCGAGGGGACGCCGACGAAGAGCACCCTGACGCAGATCGTCGGAAAGCGCACGCGCACGACCGTGACAAAGACGACCTCGAACGCCGACTTGCCGCCGAAGGGTTGGTGCTGGATCTAGCTAGGTGCGATATCTACGAGCTCGAGCTCGAAGGTCAACGTTTCGTTCGGGGGGATCTCTCCCGCGCCGCTCGGGCCGTAACCGAGCTCCGGGGGCACGATCACTCTGCGCGTCCCTCCGATGTTCATTCCGACCAGACCCTCCTCGAAACCGGGGAGCACCTGCCCCGCGCCTATCCGTACCTCGATCGGGTCGCGTCCACGAGAAGTGTCGAACGTCGAGCCATCGGA
>JAHWJK010000090.1:0-4528 GCA_019348445.1 Actinomycetota bacterium
GCGGGCTCGGATGGCCGTGGAGCTCGTGCTCTTCTCTCGGCGCTTCGGCCGTGGGAGATGTACTCATCTCATTCGGTCGGGATCAGGTAGACGACGGTGAAGATGATGATCCAGATGATGTCGACGAAGTGCCAGTAGAGACCGATGAGCTCGACTTTGCGCGATTCCTCCTGCGGGATGCGACCGGCCAGCGATAGTCCGGTCGTCATCAAGAGCATGAGGATCCCGACCGTGACATGCGCTCCGTGGAAACCGGTGAGGACGAAGAACGAGCTGCCGAACGGACTCTGTGCGAGCGACAGGCCCTCTTCGTAGAACGTCGTGAACTCGTAGATCTGGCCGCCGATGAACGACATCCCGAGGAACGCGGTGGCGAGTAGCCACACCCTCAGGCCGCGGTGATCACCGCGCTGGATGGCGGCCAGAGCCAGCACCATCGTGAGCGACGACATGAGCAGAACGAAGGAACTGACGCTGGTGAAGGGGATGTCGTAGATCTCCGCGGGAGTCGGCCCGCTACCTGCCTTCGACCGGTACAAGAGATACGTCGTGATCAGCGACCCGAAGAACAAGCATTCCGAACCGAGGAACGCCCACATCGCGAGCTTCGAGTTATCGAGCCCGGTGCTCGTGTGGTGCTGAACGTCCTGCGCGTGTTCTGCGGTTGCCATCAGTGGTGGCCCACCTCATCTGAGACCGACGGTTCGAGTACCCAGCCGAAGAAACCCACCAATGAGATGAGCGCGCCGAGTGCAACCGCCGGTAGATAGAAGATCACGCCGTAGCCCATGACCAAGATCCCGAACGCAGCTATCACCGGGAAGTACGACGGCGACGGCAGGTGGATCCCGCCCCCTCCGGATTCGCCGTTCGCGCCTCCGGCGTAGACGCGAGCCGGTTCACCCGTCGGTCGCTTCGCGTACTTCTTGTGCCACCAGTCATCCCTCGCCTCGACCACCGGCACGTCGTCGAAGTTGTGCTCGGGCGGCGGCGACGGGATGGCCCACTCGAGCGTCCGAGCATCCCACGGGTCATCGACGGCTTCCTCGCCCCTCTTCCGGCTGATGGCAACGTTCGCAAGGAACACGAGTACGGAGAAGGCGATGACGAACGAGCCGATCGTCATGATGAAGTTCCACCAGTCCCATCCCATGCCTTCGGGATACGTGTAGATGCGCCGCGGCATGCCCTGAAGGCCGAGGATGTGCATGGGAGCGAACGTCAGGTTGAAGCCGATGAACCACAGCCAGAAGTGGAACTTCCCAAGCTTCTCGGACAGCATGCGGCCGAAGACTTTGGGCCACCAGTAGTAGAGGCCGGCCATGATCCCGAACATCGCGCCACCGAAGAGCACGTAGTGGAAGTGAGCGACGATGTAATACGTGTCGGTTTGCTGCTGGTCGTGGGGAACGATCGCGTGGCTGACGCCCGAGAGACCGCCGATCACGAACATCGCGACGAAGCCGATCGCGAACAGCATGGGTGTCGTGAACTTCAACGACCCGCCCCACATCGTTCCGAGCCAATTGAAGATCTTGACCCCCGTAGGCACCGCGATGAACATCGTCGATAGCGCGAACGCAGACGTGGCAACAGGCCCGAGCCCGACCACGAACATGTGGTGCGCCCACACGCCCCACCCCATGAACCCGATGGCGGCGCCTGCGAACACGATCGCCGCGTAGCCGAACAGAGGTTTGCGCGAGAACGTCGGGATGACCTCCGACACGATCCCCATCGCGGGCAGGATCAGGATGTAGACCTCGGGATGACCGAACAGCCAGAACAGGTGCTGCCATAGAAGCGGGTCGCCTCCGGCAGCGGGATCGAAGAAGACGCCACCGAAGAGCCGGTCGAACATGAGAAGGAACAACGCGACGGCGATGATCGGCATCGCGAACAGCAGCAGGAATGAAACGACGAGCGACATCCAGATGAAGACCGGCATCCTCATCAGCGTCATGCCGGGTGCTCGCATGTTGATGATCGTCACGATGAAGTTGACGGCACCCAGCAGCGATGCGATGCCGAGGATCTGGAGACCAACGGCATAGAAGTCCATGCCGGTCGTCGGCTGGATCCGGCTAAGCGGCGCGTATCCGAACCACCCGCCATCGGGCGCGCCACCGAGGAAGAAACTCGAGTACAGAAAGATCCCGCCGAACAAGAAGATCCAGTAGCTGAGTGCGTTCAACCTGGGGAATGCGACGTCGCGTGCTCCGATCATGAGCGGGATGAAGAAGTTCATCAGCGCGACACCGAACGGCATCACGACAAGGAAGATCATCGTCACGCCGTGCATAGTGAAGAACTGGTTGTAGAGCTCCGCCGTTGCCGCTTCCGTCCCGAACGCCTGCATGTCGGGCTGAGCGAGCTGCACGCGGAGCGCGATCGCCTCGAGGCCGCCGAGGATGAAGAAGATGAACGCGGTGACCCCGTAGAGGATCCCGATCTTCTTGTGGTCGACGGTCGTAACCCAGCCCCAGAAGCCCGACGTCGCCGTCGGGCGGGCGAAAAGGCTGCGCCGTGGTTGCACCGCTGCCGTTGCCATCAGTCCACTCCCTAGCTACTCGAGGCTCTGCAGGTACGCGACAAGAGCGTCGATCTCCTGCGTAGTGAGCCCGTAATCAGGCATCTTCGCGCCGGGCTTCATCGCCGGTGGATCGTCGAGCCATTGCCGCAGATTCTCGGTCGTGTTCTCGAACATCGCGCCGGCAAAAGTCTCTCTCGACGCGAAGTGGGTGAGGTCCGGGCCGGTCCGCGCCTGCGCGTCCGTGCCCTGGACCGCGTGGCAGTTGATGCATTCGCCTTCGAGGAACAGCTCCTCGCCCTCCGCCGCCAGCGCATCGCGAGGGTCGTCGGCGGCCTCGGACTGGTCGTCACGCCACTCGTCGAATTCATCCTGCGGATGCGCGATCACGCGGAGACGCATGTTGGCATGTGACAGCCCGCAGTACTCGGTGCACTGACCCCGGTAGACGCCGGGCTCGTCCGCCTCGATCGTCATGTGGTTCGTGCGGCCGGGGACCACATCCTGTTTACCCGCGAGGAGCGGGACCCAGAAGCTGTGGATGACGTCATCACCCTCGAGAGTCAGGAACACCGGTGTGTCGACCGGGATGTGCATCTCGTTTGCGGTGACGAGTGGGTCCTCGGTTCCTTCGGGCTCGTACTCGTACTCCCACCAGAACTGACGCGCCGTGACCTTGATCTGCAACGCGTCGTCCGGCTCGGACGATAGATCGAAGATCGTGCGGACGGTCGGAACCGCGAGCCCCGCCAGGATCAGAGCCGGGATGACGGTCAGGATGACCTCAACCTTCGTGTTCCCGTGGAACTGCTTGGCTTCCCTGTCGGGACGAGCCCTGAAACGAACGATCGTGTAGATGAGTAGGAGCTCGACGATGAAGAAGATGGCGACCGCGATAGCGAACGTGACGTCCCACAACCGGTCGGCTTCCTCGGCTATGGGACCCTTCTGGTAGTTGATGTAGTCCTGTGGCGCATCGGGAGCGCAAGCCGTACCTACGATTACGAGTAGGCCCGCGAGCGCGACGAAAGCGCTTCTTCTCCAACCGGCTGGGGTTCTCATTGAACGTGCGGAATATATATGACTGTTTACTTGAGTTAGGGCCTATGTCAGACCAGATGGAGCCGGAAGGTTCCGAGTCACTAGAGCACGAGCGCGATCGGTCGTGGAGCCGGCTCGCGACGTATGTCGTTCCGGCTCTCGTTCTCGTCGGGTTGCTCGCGTGGGGCTTCCTCCGACCCGGCGCGCCACCACAGCAGCAAGCGCCGGACTTCGAGCTTCAACTGCTCGGCGGCGGGACGCTGTCGTCGGACGAGCTGAAGGGCGACCCGGTGGTTCTGAACTTCTGGGCATCGTGGTGCATCCCATGTCGCGAAGAGATGCCTGCCTTCGAGCGGATGTGGGACCGGTACCGCGACGACGGCATCCGCATCATCGGGGTCAACCTCCAGGATTCCGCCGCGGGCGCGCAGGAGTTCGTCGACGAGATCGGGGTGAGCTACCCGATCGCCCTCGACACCGACGGGTCACTCGCATCCGAGCTCGGCGTGCGCGGTCTTCCGCAGACATTTTTCATCGACGAGGATTTCCGCTTCGAAAAGATCTCCGCGGGCGAAGCCGTCGAAGGCCGTGGCGATCGTGTGGTGTTCGGCGCGATCGACGAAGACACGCTGGAGGAGAAGATCCGCGAACTATTACGCCGGTGACGGCGTCAGCCGACACCGGGGTAACACGAGGAGCGGCGCAGCCGATCCGAACTACTGGACTGATCCCTTGGGAAGCTTGTCGAGCTCGGCCTCGAGCTCGGCTCTCGTCGCAACGTTGTCCCAGCGGGCCGCGATCATCCCGTTCGCATCGATCAGGTAGACCCACGGTTCCGTGAGGTCCTGATCGACCAAGAGCCATTCCGCCGCGCCCTTGTTGATGGCTTTGTCCTGGAAGTCGAACCAGATCTCCACGTGGATGAAGTTCGCCCGATCGGAGTAGTCCTTCTGAAGG
>JAHWJK010000090.1:4628-6594 GCA_019348445.1 Actinomycetota bacterium
GAACCAGATCTCCACGTGGATGAAGTTCGCCCGATCGGAGTAGTCCTTCTGAAGGGTCTCGACCATGTCGGTGATCGGACCGCAGAACTGGCTGACGCAGTAGACCGGCGTAGCAAAAACGACAAGCGCAGGCTCGCCGCGTTCGATCGATTCCGCGATCGTCGTCTGGTGCAGCGACGGGTCGGGGATCTTCTCCCCGTCCTGCGCTCTCGAATCGATCGCGGCCGGGGGTGCGTTCGAATCGATCGTCCGGTTCTCGGTGCGCGGCGCCTTCTCGCCCACCGCCGGATACCTGTGCTCCTCGAAGACCTCGAAGACCGAACGACCGCTCCTGGTGGCACCATCTATCTCGGCCGATAACTCCACGGCCCAGTACCCCGCTCTGTCGAAGGTCACGTCGGCTGCGTAGACGCCGCGACCGCTAGACGCCGGAGCGGCGATAGGACCGTCCTGTTGGTCTCCTTCGATCGCGAGGAACTCACCGGTCGCGGTCGGCCCCTCCTCTGCGGTCCCCTCTCCCTGTTCCGTGCCCAGGTAGAAGAACGCCATGTCGACGGTCCCGAAGCTGACGAAGAGCTGGTCCTGAGTGAGCAGCCCCGCGATGAACCTGCTCTCCTCGCCTGCGACCAAGTCGTAGTTCGCCGGTTGGACGACGAGTTCGTCGGCATCGCGTTCGTTCTCCGCCGCTCCCTCGGGGTTGTCAGCGTTACCTGCACAGGCGACCAGGACAACGAGTGCTACCGATGCGAGTCGTCTCAGCATGTTGACGCCGGGATCTCGAGAACTTGAAGCGCTTCCACGGTCACTTCGAGCAACTCCTCCAGTTGGTCCACCAAGTCTTCCGGATCGGCCGTCCCCGCGAACTCCTCTTCGACCGCCTGCTTGGCCTCGAGCAGGTCGCCGGACAAAGCACGATCCTCATCTTCGACCGCCGCTGCGATTACGTGGAGCGGCAGATGGGCGCGGTCGAGGAATGCCATCTGAGCGGCCTCGGGATCGGTGGCGGCTTCGTTGCGCGCAGTGCAGATCGCGGCGACCGCGTCCTGGAGCTCTTCCTCTTCGAACTCCTGTCCCTGCACCGTGATCGTCGTGCCGCCGCCGACGTTCTTGAGGAACGTGAAGGAGCCGACGAACGCGACGAGTCCCAGGACGACGAGAAGGATGCTGACGCGTCTGTCGAGGGATCTCTGAACGAGGAACGCCAACCCGAGCAGCACGAGACCGAGGGCCAACGCGATGCTCTCCACGTTGCCGCCCCCCGTCCCGGAATGGGCGAAGCTGAGAGCGATCACGACCCACGCCGCACGAGGAATGCCGCCGCTACGACGAGGATGGTCCCGGCCCCCACCCACAGGAGCCACGAGCGGCCTCCTTCGTCGGGGGGATTGGGGTTCTCGACGATCCCGGGATTGTCGGCCGCGTCGATCTCGTCCTCGGCTGGATCGTCGTTGCGTCGCGAGCAGTCCTTGCGGCCCGCGACCGAGAATGTGAGCTTTCCGCGGGTCTGGTGCCCGTCGACCGAAGATACGGCCCGGTAAGAGACCTTCCAGTCGCCCCGACGGCCGCCGCGGGGAGCGACCACGATGTCGTTGCCGTCGATCGCCACGGTTGAAGGCACCTTGCGTTTGCACCCGTCGATCACCTCGGCCTCGGCCCCCTTCGAGGGCGCCTCGGTCAGCGTGATGGTTATCCGCTCGGGTGGTTTGCGAACGGTGGATCCGCGCTCGGGCGAAGTTCCCCGGAGATCACCGTGGCCAAAGGAGGGTGCGGCGACGAACAGCGCGGCCACGACACCGACCAACAAGACGGCGAGACGCCGCACCAGAAGATCCCTCCCGCTCGTAGTTCGTAGCGGCCTGCGCCGCTCCTTCTGCTAACCGCCGTCGGTCCTACCGACGCCGGCTTAGTAGGCTCGACAACCCGTGGAGACTCCTTCTACCCCACCCTCTTCGAAACGCCGCGCGAA
>JAHWJK010000091.1:0-2064 GCA_019348445.1 Actinomycetota bacterium
CCGACGACGGTCGACCTCCAGATGCAGAACCCGCTCGAGGAGGGGCTCACGTACGAGGTCCAATCGGTCGTGCCGGAAACGAACTACCAAGTAATGAACGATGCGGTCCCCGGCAACCTCGGTGGCGAATACGCGGATCCCGGGATCGTCAGCCCCGCGGTGCGCGACCTCCTCGACGCATGGACGCGAGATGCGGAGACACCGTTCCAGCAGTTGCTCGCGATCCAAACTCGGCTACGCGCCTTCGAATATTCGACCTCCGTCGACAACGAAGCATCGAGCGACTACCTCGCGCGGTTCCTGCTTGAAACCAAGGCCGGTTATTGCCAGCAGTTCGCAACCGCGTTCGCCCTCCTGGCGCGGGAGCTCGGCATGGAGGCGCGCGTGTCGGTCGGGTTCCTGCCGGGCTCGACGTCGCCGTCGGCGCCGAATCAGTACGTCGTGCGCGGAACCGACGCGCACGCGTGGCCCGAGGTGTACTTCGAGGATCTCGGATGGATCTCGTTCGAGCCGACGCCGCGGGAACTCACGACCCCACCCGGCTACACGATCCAGGGCGGCGGCACGACGCCGGTCGGGGTCAACCTTCAGTCGGAGAGGAACCGCTTCGTCGATCCCGCGCTGCGCGAGGGCGGCAATAACCTGCAGGACTTCCGCGACCCCGCAGGCGCGGCGCGCGGTCCCGCCGATCCAACCGGGGCGGAGGATCGAGGACCGACGCGCTGGGAGACCGCGTTCGCAAACCTGTTGCGCGTGCTGACGTTCGGCGCGATCGCGTTCTTGCTCGCGGTACCGCTGTTGAAGGAGACGCGTAGGAAGCGTCGTTACGCTCGTGCCGACGGGACCAGAAGTCGCGCGACGGCGGCGTTTCTCGATTTCGAGGATGCAGCCGCCGAACTCGCGTCACCGCGAGCCGATGCGGAATCGGCGGTCGCGTACGTCAGCAGGATCGCCCGATCACATCGCGTCCCCCGACCCCCGGCGATCCGCCTGGCACGGATCTTCGAAGCCGCTCAGTACGCGCCGCGGGAGATCCCACCGAACCAGGCTGTGGAAGCGCAACGGCTCGCAAGCCAGCTACGACGGAACCTATGGAGCGAGGCGACGTGGTGGGAGCGGGCGTCGCGGCTGTTCTCGCCCACCCGGCTCGTGGGACGGCAGTCCTAGCCGGTACCCGACCCTGCGGCTTGGAGCCGGCGCTTGGCCTGTTCCGGCAACTCCTGCTCCAGGTTCCGCTCGATGCGCCGAAGCGCGCCGATGAACTCCTCGCGGTCGTAGAGGTACTCCGCGACCTTCCCATCGATCGACCGTGCGATCTCGTCGATCGCGACGAAGAACGCCATCTGACCTTCGCGGAGCGCATCGAGGATCTCGCCTTCGTTGCGCGCGATCTTGAAGATGCTCTTCCCATCGGTGACGAGCTTGACCTGCGACAGATGCTCTTCGAGCCCCGCGCGCTTACGCAGGTACTCGTACGCGCGCCGGACGCGCTGCAGACTCATCCCACCTTCTTGCAAGGAGCGGATGACCTTGAGCGAAACGAGATCGCGGAACGAATAGAGACGGCGAACGCCTGGTCTCCCGCCGGTGGCCTGGACCGATGGTTTTACGAGTCCGATGCGGTCCCAGTACCGAAGTTGATGTGCGGTGCAACCGGTGAAACGAATCGCTTGATCGGCGGTGAACCCTTCCATGAATGCGCGCGAACCTCCCCACGTTCGTAACGACGCTCTCGAAATCCGCTCCGAAAACAACGAGCGGGACCGGACTTCTTTTCCTAGTCCCGGTCCCGGCACCCGCACCCAGAACGACCGGGCGCGAATGTAGCGCGGCGTGGCTCCGGGCGGCAACCCGAACACGCCAGAGTGGGAAAACTTCTTCGGCGAATCAGTCTTTATCCCGATAGCGACGGCGGACCGATTCCTCCCAGCCACCGACGACACGGGCGATACGGTCGCGCGCACCATCGCCGCGACCTATCTCGGAGCGGATAGACGACACTCCCAAGACGATGCCACCGACCATGGCGGCGAACGAGGCGACACCTGCGATCAACAGGCTCGA
>JAHWJK010000091.1:2164-6529 GCA_019348445.1 Actinomycetota bacterium
CGATGCCACCGACCATGGCGGCGAACGAGGCGACACCTGCGATCAACAGGCTCGATACAAAGAACCACACCAGCATCACTATCCCCACGAGGACCAGAAGGATGCCGAGCTTCAGGCCACCGAAACGTTCACCAGACCGCCGAGATGTGCTGTGCGAGGACGAGGCCGGGTCGCCGCGAAGATCCTTCTCGAGCTGATCGAGGATCTGTTGCTCTCTCTCGGATAACGGCATCAGAAGAATTATCTCCCCGCAGCCGCGGTAGTCACGGCGCCCGCGGTTCTTCGAGCAGAGACGCTTGCGTCACGGCGTCGGCTCCGAACCGGTGGCGGATGTCGTCCATCGCCTCCGCAGCCAGGGCGCGGCGATCGCCGGCCGCCTTGCCGTCGGAAGCCTCGAGCAGTTCCAGTTGCCGCTTCGGCGGCCCCGGAACGACGCCCGACACGGACACGCCCAGAAGTCTGATCCGAGGACGATCGGGATCGAGCATGCGATAGAGGGCGCGCGCCACGTCGTAGATCTCGAACGACGTATCGAGCTCGTGGTCGAGAGTCCGAGAACGCGTGATGGTCTTGAAGTTGCTGAACCGGACCTTGATCGTCACGGTGCGTCCGCAGAGGCCTTTAGCCCTCAATCGCCCGGCGGTCCTGTCGGCGAGGCGAAGGAGCTCTCGCAGCACCTCTTCGGAGTCATCGATGTCCCGGGCGAAAGTCTCCTCGCTGCCGACGGACTTCGCCGGCTCGTCGGGGACGACCACTCGGTCGTCGCGGCCGTTCGCCAGCTCGTGCAGGTGGCGGCCGAGCGCGTCTCCGACGGCGCGCTCCAACGTGCGCCGGGACAACGTGGCGACGTCGCCGACGGTTTTGAGCCCGAGCTTCCGCAGCGCCTCGCCGGTCTGCTGCCCGACCCCCCATAGCGCGGTGATCGGAAGTGGGTGGAGGAAGCTCTCGACCTCCTCCGGTTCGATCACCAGGAACCCGTTCGGCTTCGCGATCGTCGATGCCAGCTTGGCCAGGAACTTGTTGGGCGCGATACCGACCGTGCACGTCAACCCGAGGGCAAGGATCCGCTCCTTGACGAGGCGGCCGATCTCGGGCGGGTCTCCGAACAGCTTGACCGAGCCCGAGACGTCGAGGAACGCCTCGTCGAGTGACAACGGCTCCACGAGCGGCGTTACCGACATGAACACGGCGCGTATCCGGCGCGAGTAGGCGAGGTAGGAATCGAAATCGTTCGGTAGATAGACCGCGTGGGGGCAGAGACGCCGGGCCCGGATCATCGGCATGGCCGACGTGACGCCGAACTCCCTCGCCTCGTAGGACGCCGACGTGACGACGCCGCGGCCCCCTTGGCCACCGACGATCACAGGCTTGCCGCGGAGAGTCGGATCCTTGGCGACCTCGACGGATGCGTAGAAGGCATCCATGTCGACGTGCAGGATCGAGGGCCGGGACATCTCCCTAGGCTCGCACGGACGGAAAGGTTTAGGACGGCGCTATGGAGCAGCGACTCCCGGCCCACCATGGGATGAATGCAGCATCGACCTACCGCGGCACGGTGATGTTCGGGCCGACCGCCAGACGTTCTTGCCCAAGCCGACTCTGGCATGATTTTCCTTGGACGGAGGACGGGGATGTAATGGAGCCGTATCAGCTCTACAACTTGTTCGGCCACCCGGGAGGCATGGTGGCACACGCTTCAAAGCTGCGTTACGCGGCTGAGGACATCGAGGCGCGCGCCAAGAAGCTTGCCCGACGCGTGGACCTGGTGATCTTCGAAGGACCCGCGGCCGAACGATTCCGTGACCGCGCCGCGGAAGGCCGAGAACGCGCCGCGAAAGCCGCTGCCGGCGCGCTAGAGGCCGCGGAATGGTTTGAGTCACAAGCTCGTATCGCCGATAGGCGGATTGACGCGTATCTCGCCGAACAGGAACGGATCGCTCGGAAGGAACGGAACTCGTGACCGGCCGGATCACGGTTGATCCCGCGAGCCTTCGCGATACCGCCGCGGAGATAAGAGCGGCGGCTCTGTTCTACCTCGAAGAAGCAAAGGAGATGACGGAGCTCAGCCTCTCGCTCCCAGCGATGCCCGAGGATCTGGCAGACGAGGCAACAGCGCGGATCGGGCGGATACGAACACAACTCTCGGAGCTCGCGTACTTCTACGACCGCGACATAGCGGCGTTGAGAATGTCTGCCGACATCATCGAAGAGGATCAGAAGCTCGCGTCGAAGGTCGAATACACGATCGGCATCCTTGATGCGGCGTACACGACGATAAAAGAGGTCGAGAAACAGGCGCGTAAGTTGCAGATGTCTCGCTCCGCGGCAGCGCGAACGCTGGGGGGCGCGGACCGCATCGTGCGCGTCGCGAACCGTGTCGCGAAGAAGCTGCCTGTCCGGTTAGCCGGGAGTGCAGTCGGCATAACAGCCGTCATGCTCAATTTCATGGAGTACTGGGAGGACAGTGACTACAACCTCAAAGAGACCGTCAGACGCACCGCAATAACTACCGGTAGTGGGGCTGTCGGGGGCGGTCTGGGTCGTTTGCTGTGCACCAGCATTCCGAATCCCTGGATCAAGGGCGGATGCGTGTTGGTCGGTTCCGTCGTCGGCGCCATCATCGGAGATTCTGCGGGCGACCCGGACAACTCCCACAAAGATCCGCGGGCGGTCCGCGCTGCAAGAACTCCCTCAGGTCTACTGCCTTCGGAGATCCGAGAGCGCGAACGAGAGTATCTCGAGGGTCTGAGGCAAGCGCGGCGCTCGATGGTCGAGGAGCTGATGGCCGACGGGGCGTCGCGCGAAGAAGCCGAGCGGATTGCCGAATACAACCTGCCCGACTACTCCGAACTCCAGCCCGGTCCGTGACCGCACCCCTCTACGAAAACGATGTTGCCGGGTTCCGGGCAGCGGTTCCCGATGCGTGGATAGTGATCGAGGATCATCTCGGAGCCGCGGCCGTCTTCCTAGAGCCGGCGCGGGGACCGAATCACTTCCGCTCCAGCATCACCGTCGTCGCGCAGGAAGCGGGCAAGGATGTCGACCTCGAGGCATTTATCGACCGGGAGTTGGCACAGATGGGGAGGTTCCTTACCGATTTCCACATCGTCGAGCGGAAAGCGGCCGGCGACGTGCGAGACGGCGCGGTGAAGATCCGGTCCATCTACCGTCAGGGCATCTTCGAAATCTCCCTGGAACAAGTCGTGATTCCAGCTACGGACCGCGTCTTCACAATCACCTCGACCGCGGAAGCCTCCGAAGTGACGCGAGTACGAGACGCGAGTGATGGGGTTTACGACAGCTTCGAGGTATCGGAGTCTTTCTCCGAGATGGGACGCAACTCCGGACCTTCATAGGCTGCCGTCGCGCGATGTCGCTGTGCGCGGTGATCGAGGATCGACAAGACGATCGCGAGGAGCGCGAAGCCTGCGAACGCGCCGGCTATCGCACCCGTGATCGCCCCTGCTATCTCGGCCGATGAATTTCTCAAGCCGACGGCTACTGCAATACCGAGCGCTGTCAAGACGATGACCGGCGTCGATCCACCCGTCTCGTCGGGATGAAGCAAGCGTTTGCCGAACGCGAGCATGACCAGCGCGGCGAAAGCTCCAACGACCCAGAAGCTCCGCCAGCCGTCGCCGCGCGCGGCAGGAGCCTGGTTACCGATGAGGATCGCCGCCCCGATGGTTGCCGCTGCCGCCATCACGAGGCCCGGGGCGATCTGAGCCAGATAGGAAACCTTCGTGTCGTCGGTCATCCGGGATCGAGGATATTTGCTTCACGTCCATCCCTATCCGGCGCTGCCGCCGCTCGAGTGCCACAGGCGGCCCGACGGTTTGAGATCACCTTGCGGTGATGTCAAGCCGGCGAACGTCTGCTTCTTCCGCTGGCGCCCGAGACTCGCGGCAGGCGAATGACCGTTCTTCCGGTCGTGGGCCAGTTCGGCGAGATCGAACACCTCGAACGCAACGACGGTGATGCCGACGTTGGTGCCGTCGGTCTCGTGCGTAAACGACGCTCCCCCACGCTTCTGTATGCGTCCCCGCACGAGTTGGAGCCATGAATGGAAGACCGTCCGAGCGCAACGCGGCTGGACGCGCTCGAAGACGGTCACGTCTATGGGCCCGGTCATGTCGTCGAGGGTGACGAAGATGATGCGCTGACCCGACCGGATCGCCGGCGTCTGGCTCGCGACCTTCACTCCGGCGACCCACACGAGTGAGTTGTTGCGGCACGCTCCGAGCTCGTTCGCCGGCGTGCAGCCGAGCTCGACCAGTAGCGGCCGATAGAGGTCCATGACGTGACCGTGCGCGTCGATCCCGGTGACTTCGAGATCGGCTTCGGTCTCCTCGAGCCGCGTGTAGT
>JAHWJK010000092.1 GCA_019348445.1 Actinomycetota bacterium
TCGCATCTTTCATCGAGACGATCGCGCAAGAGAAGGGGATCGGTGCGGAAGGCGAAGCGATCTTCACCGACCCCCTGACTTCGATCAACGTTGCAAACCCCACGACGTTCATCGGTCTTCTCATCGGTGGCTCGATCGCGTTCCTCTTCAGCGCACTCGCGATCCGCGCGGTGGGACGTAGCGCAGCGGTCGTCGTGCAGGAGGTCCGTCGTCAGTTCGCGGACGGAAAGATCATGGCCGGCGAACGTCGCCCCGACTACGGCCCCGTCATCGACATCTGCACCACCGCTTCGCTACGCGAGCTGGCGACGCCGGCTCTGCTTGCAGTGCTGAGCCCCATCATCGTCGGCTTCGGCATCAACTACCTCGCGTTGGGAGCGTTCCTCGCCGCGGTCATCCTGACCGGGCAGCTCATGGCGAACTTCCTGTCGAACGCCGGTGGTGCGTGGGACAACGCCAAGAAGTACATCGAGGACGGACACGAGGGCGGTAAGGGCTCTGAGGCGCACAAGGCTGCGGTCATCGGAGACACCGTCGGTGACCCGTTCAAGGACACCGCGGGTCCGGCTCTCAACCCACTCATCAAGGTCATGAACCTCGTGTCGTTGCTGATCCTGCCGGCCGTGATCGCGCTCGAGGACAACTCGTTCCGCTTCGTCGTCGCCGGTGTGTCCCTCGTGATCCTCGGGATCTCGATCGGATTCAGCAAGCGCAAGACGGGTGGCATGACGGAACCCATCCCGGCTGCAACCACCGAACCGATGGGCCAGAACGTCCCGGAAGTAGGCGGCGCCCGCTAACCGTTCTTTCTAAACATCTGACCCCTGTTCACGGCGGGTCAGCTCGAAAAGAAACAGAGGGCCCCTTCGGGGGCCCTCTAGCGTTCGAGGTGGTACGGGACGCTCACGGTCACCACGCCTGGTTCGAACAAGAGGTGCCGCTTGATGATGAGCGCGGTCTGGCCGTGAAGGATGCGGTGGCGGCTTTTCTTGGTGACGAATTCCGGGAGGACGACCGTCACGACGGTGTTGTGTCCGTCTGGTTCGAATGCGCGGATGTAACTGAGCAGCGACCGCCCGAGGTCGCGGAACGGCGCGTCGTCGATCTCCAACGGATGCGGTATCGCTGCCGCGAGCCACGACGTCCCGAGTTTTTCTGTCTCGGCCGGATCGAGTCCGAACGACACGGCGCGTAGATCGGTCGGACGCAATGTCTCGGCATATTCGATCGCCTGCAGAGTGGCGTTGTGTACGCCGGCGACCAACACGATCGCGTAGTTCCGCGCCGGCTCGTGCGCCTGATCGGCGTACGGATCGATCTCCTGCTTGACCAGCGGGATATCCATCACCTGAACGCCCGGCTCGTTGAGGAGCCATCCCTTCAGACGATGGATACCGGGACGGCGCAATACTTCGAAGAGGCTTCCGGATTGGAGGACCTCCGGGATCAGCAGGGTAAGGAAGTCGTCGTCGGACAGCTCGCTGCGGCGACTCGTCAGATATTCCTTGAGCCGCGGACGGATAGGACCCCGCCCCTCGAGGAGGTGGATCTCCATGTCGCGCGCTAGCCCGCGACATGCGGCGTGTACCGCGCGGTCGGTCGTGATGACGGTCAACGAGCTTGGTCGAGCGGAACGCGCGTAGCCGAGTGCACGCGTGACGGATGCGTCGACCGTCGAAACGAGGATGACCATGTGTTGGTTGCCCGGGCGCCGGTCGACCGGGCGTCTCTGTTCGTCGGCGAGCTGCTCGGAAACGTCGGTGTAATGCAGATAGATCGACCGCATGAGGAACATCACCGCGGGCGTCGCCAGGATGATGATCCAGGCGCCGGTCATGAACTTCGTCACGATGACGACGATGAGCACGATTCCGGTGACGGCTCCGCCGACGGCGTTGATCGTGGCGCTCCGTTGCCACTTCGGTTCTCGGGTGCGCCTCCACCGCATCACCGTCCCGAATTGCGCAAGCGTGAACGATAGGAATACTCCGACGAGATAGAGCTGGATCAGTTGGGTGAGATTCGCGTCGAAGACGTAGACGAGGAGCGAAGCGAATATGGCGAGGATCACGATCCCGTTGGAAAAGACCAACCTGTCACCGCGGCTCCGGAACTGCCTCGGCATCATCCGGTCTTGGGCGAGGATCGACGCGAGCACCGGGAATCCGGTGTACGCGGTGTTCGCGGCGAGGATCAGGATGAGTGCCGTCGCGACCTGCGTCACGTAGAACATGAAACCCCGGCCGTAAACGGCCTCCGCAACTTGGGCAACGCTCGTGAGTTCGGCGCCGTGTTCGTAGACGACGTTCGTACGGTCGGTAAGCCACGACATCCCGACGAACATCGAGATGGACAAGACGCCGAGGACCCCAAGCGTTGTTGCCGCGTTCCGCGATTGGGGGAAGCGGAACACCGGTACACCTTCGGCGATCGCTTCGACACCTGTCAGCGCGGTCGTTCCTGCCGCGAAGGCTTTCAGTAACAGGAACAACGTGATGCCCGACACCGGATCGAGGTGGTGGTCGGCACTGGCCGCTTGTGGACACCCGCCGATGCATTTCACCAGGCCCGTGAAGATCAAGGCATACATCGCTAGAACGAAGCCATACGTCGGTACTGCGAAGAGGCGACCCGATTCCTTCGACCCTCTTAGGTTCGCGAGCGTCACCAACAGGATCAACGCGATCGTGAGCCCGAGCTTGTGAGACGCGAGCTCGGGGAACGCCGACACGATCGCGTCCCCTCCGGCCGTGATCGAGACAGAGACTGTGAGGATGTAGTCCAGAAGCAACGCGGCTCCAACGCCGAGACCCGCCGTGAACCCGAGGTTCTCCCGCGCGACGACATACGCACCGCCTCCGCCCGGATACGCACGGACGATCTGCCGGTACGACGTGATCACGATCGCCAGCAAGACCGATACCGCGATCGAGATCGGGAACACGACCGAGAGCGCGGCCGTTCCCGCAAGCGCCAAGACGATCAGGATCTCCTGCGTCGCGTACGCCATCGACGACAGCGCGTCCGAAGCGAAGACCGGCAACGCGAGCCTCTTCGGGAGAAGCGTGTGTTCGAGTTCGCCCGAAGACATCGGGCGCCCGAGCATGATCCGCTTGAACGCGGTAGGCGCCTTACTCACACGTGGTCGCTATCCGTGCTCCGGTCCGGGTACGAGTTCGTACTCTGGGTTCAACAGGACTAGGTCTCCGTCCTGTGTCCCTACGACACCTTCCACGATCAGTCCGGCGCCCAGTCTTATCCCCGACATCTTTGGCCGGCCTAGCCATTTTGCAATCAACGTGCCGGAACCGTCCGTGATCGTGGCTTCCAACGAGTCTCTGCCGGTCCTGGGGTCGATCCGGATGTTCTGTATGACTCCCGCAACCTTGTGCCGCTGCCGCGCAGATGCTTCCGACAGTGGCGTGATGTCCGGCAGAGTGTTGATCCAGTGGCGAAGGTTTTCCGCTCTGATGTCCTCTGGACGGCGAGCGAGTTTGTCGACCAACTCGGAAAGGAAGCCCACGGTCGCGAGTATGGCAGTATCCGCGCGCAGCGGAGCGGTCTAAGGAGTAGCTAGTGCATGTCGTCATCGCAGGTTGTGGCCGAGTCGGATCGGAGCTCGCTACGAACCTCGAAAGGCTGGGACATTCGGTCGCGATCATCGACAAGGTCCCGAAAGCCTTCGAGCGGCTGAAACCCGACTTCAGCGGGAAGAAGGTTGTCGGTTTCGCCTTCGACCGTGAGGTTTTGGAAGAGGCCGGCATCAAAGATGCGCAGGCGTTCGCGTCCGTCACGAGTGGCGACAACTCGAACATCCTGTCGGCACGCGTCACGAAGGAGCACTACCGCGTTCCGCAAGTCGTTGCTCGTATCTACGATCCGCGTCGTGCCCAGATCTATCAGCGTCTCGGTATCCAAACGGTCGCTACGGTTCGGTGGACGACTGATCAAATCTTGCGATCTCTCTTTCCGGACGAGATCCCGGTCGAGTACACCGTGGACAACGGTGAGGTGGTCATCACCGCCGTCCCCGCCCCCTCAGAGCTGATCGGCCAGTCGGCGCTCTCCGTGGATATGGGCGGTCGTCGAAAGGTGGTCGCGGTGAGCCGCTTCGGTGTCCCGCGCGTGCCGGACGCAAAGCTCACCGTTCAGGAGGGGGACATCATCCATGTCTCCGTCGTGCGCGGCGACGTTGCCGATCTTCCCGAGCAACTGAAGAAGGTCGGGCAACCAGAGTGAGTCAGCGCGGGATCCGCATCGCCATAGCCGGTGCCGGAAACGTCGGTTCTTTCGTGGCGAAGGACCTGATGTCGAAGGGCCACGACGTCGTATTGATCGAGCAGAACGAGGCGATCGTGGCAACGTTGGGGGACGAGCTCGACGTCAACTGGGTCAAGGGCGACGCCTGTGAGTTGCATACGCTCGACGCGGCGGTCCTTTCATCGTGCGATGTCGTCGTCGCGGCGACGGGAGACGACGAGGACAATCTCGTCATCTCGCTGCTCGCGAAGCAGGAATTCGCCGTGCCGCGCGTTGTCGCTCGCGTCAACCATCCGGACAACGAGTGGCTCTTCACGGAGACGTGGGGTGTCGATGTCGCCGTCAGCACGCCGCACCTATTGACGTCGCTCGTGGAAGAAGCTGTCTCCGTCGGCGACCTGGTGCAGCTTCTGCGGCTCGAGCAGGGCAAGGTCGCGCTTCTCGAAGTGACACTTGCCGAGGGATCTCCTGCCGAGGGAAAGACCGTCGGAGAACTGAAGATGCCGCCGGACTGCACGATCGTTGCGGTCGTACGACAGAAGCACGTCATCACTCCCGGTGAAGACACGCCGCTGCACGCGGGAGACGAAGTCCTGGCGCTCGCGGCCCCCGAGGCCGAGCTCGATCTGAAGCGGGTGTTGGCGGCCGACCGGTGACGCGGGATCAAGCTCTAGAGATCGTCAAGAAGTACACGACCAAAGAGATCACATACCGGCATCTCATCTCGGTGGAGGGTGTGATGCGGGCACTCGCAAGACACTTCGGCGAGGACGAAGACACGTGGGGCTTCGCCGGGCTGTGGCACGACCTCGACTACGACCACACCGCCGACGACTTCGACCGCCATACCCATCTGACGATCGAGTGGCTTCGCGCCGAAGGCATGGACGACGACAAGATCCTCAACGCGATCCTGGCGCATAAGTATCCGGATCACCGACACTCGCTGATCGATACGGCCATCGTGCACGCCGATGCCGTCGCGGGGCTCATCGTTGCTGCCGCGCTGGTACGACCCGAGAAGGCTGCCGGAATGAAGGTGTCGTCGGTGAAAAAGAAACTGAAGGAGAAGTCGTTCGCGCCGGGGGTCGAGCGCGAGGAGATCCGTAACGTCGAGGAGTCACTCGGGATCCCGCTCGACGAGTTCCTCGCCATCGCGATCGCTGGGGTCCAGGACATGGCGCCCGAGATCCAACTCGTTTAGGGCTGGCTCCGCAACCGCCGCTTCCGGCGTAGGTACCAAACTGCGCCAATGCCGACGAGCGCGGTGCCGATGATCAGCGTGGGGATGTCGAAGTACGTGAGGACTCGTTCCCAGTTGTCTCCGACGACGAAGCCGAGATAGGTGAGTGCGTACGTCCACGGGATGACTCCAAGGAACGTGTAGAGGGTGAACTTCCCGAACGGCATCCGCGCCATGCCGGCCGGCAGCGAGATGAACGTCCGGATCACCGGCAACAAACGGCTGAAGAACGTCGCGGCTTCTCCGTACTTCTCCCACCACACTTCCGCCTTGTCGATGTCGTGGGACCGGATCAACACGTACTTGCCGTAGCGATCGAGCAAGTCGCGGCCCGTCTTGTATCCGACCGCGTAGGCGATCCACGAGCCGACGAGGTTCCCGAACACACCCGCCGCGCCGACCCACCAGAAGTTGAGGATCCCGCGCTCGGCGTACCACCCGCCGACGAGCATCGTGACCTCGCTGGGAAACGGGATGCAGGCGGATTCAGCCACCATCAACAGGAAGACCGCGGCGTAGCCGTAGCCGGTCACGAAATCTTCCATCCAATGGATGATCGGCTCGAGCAGGGCGTCCACGGCAGGCACCCTACGTGCCGTCGAAGGTGCCCCTGACCTGCGGTTTCGCGGCCGGAAGGCGAACCGACCGCTAAGCGTTGGTTGACAACGTGCCGTAATAATGGAGAGTCGAAGCTCACCTCGGGCGTGAAACCCGGAGCAGTCAGTCGGGAACAGAGTCCGCGCCGACAACGCTGACGAGAGTCGATCCCGAGACCCCGAACCAACCGTAGCAACAGTAGGAGAACGCGTGGCAAAGAACCTCGTGGTCGTGGAATCCCCGGCCAAGGCGAAGACGATCGAGAAGTACCTGGGCAAGGACTACAAGGTCCTTGCCTCGATGGGCCACGTCCGCGACCTGCCGAAGT
>JAHWJK010000093.1:0-4383 GCA_019348445.1 Actinomycetota bacterium
GTATCGGCCTCGAAGCACAAGATCCACTCGAAGTCACCGAGCCCGAACGCGCTCGTCGTATTCGCCAGTACGTCGGGGAACTCCCGGCCCGCCTCGCCGTGCTCTCGAAGGAGGTTTCCCCGGTCGGCCGCGTCGAGGAGATACCACTCGGGGGTTCGCACGAAGGGGTAAACGCAGATGTACTTCTTCGGGGCCTCGCCCTTGATGAACGCCGGCTGGTGATCACGAGCGAACTCGGCCGGCTGCGTGACCCCCAGGAATGCTTCGACCTGTGTGAGGGCGCGGCCTAGTTGCGTTCGCTTTAGGTCGACGAGGAGTTGCTCGATGTCATCGACGGATTCCGCGATCCACCAAAACATCAGATCCGCCCGAGCCGTGAACGCTGCCGTGGTGTAAAGGCCACGCGTGTGTACCCGAGGCTCGTAGCTCTCTAGCAGGGTGGACAACTCTTTTGCAGCGAGGTCTCGGTCCGTATCGACGAGTTTGTCGTAGTCGAGCTTGAAGACCGGATAACTCGCGTAGCGCTGGTCTGCCATGCGGAAAGCCTAAGCCCGACATATTTGTAGGACTTCCCGAGCGGCGGCACGCCCCTGAGCCAGGCAGTCATTTATCCCGGTCGCGAGGTATCCGGCCCCCGCGACGCGGACCGGTCCCTCGAGCGCGTCAATGATCGTGGTCATCTTCGAACGGTGACCAACCTCGAAGCGGGGGAGTGCTCGCTCCCAACGATGGACGCGTGCGGCGATGGGCGATGACGTTGTTTGAACGAGGGAGGCCACGTTTTCACTCATGAGTTCGATGATCCAGTCGTCGAAGAGCGCATCGTCCCCCGGCTCGCCGCCGAAGACACACCGGACGACGTGTCTCCCGTCGGGCGGCGCCAGATGAGGCCATTTTTTCGTGAACCATGTACAGGCACTCATCGCAATGTCGGGATCGTCCGGGGGAACGAGGATGCCCGTCCCTCTCTCCGGAGGGCTGATACCGCCGGGCGGATAGACCAGATTCACTACCGCCGTCCACGCGAATGACGTATCGGCTAACGGCGGAACCTTCAACAAGCGCGACGCGACGTAAGGAGGTGCAGCGATAACGGCACCGTCGTACGGCTCGCCATTCACCGATACCGGTCGAGTGCCGACATCGGTGACCGCGACGCCCGCCCGGATACGTGCCCCACACGCCTCGGCGAGTCGGTCGACGAGCGAAATCATTCCGCGCCTCAACCCGATGAATCGGGGGCGTGCCGATCGCTGTGCACCGGCAAGAGCCAGGGTGAGACTTCTATGGCGCCTCGCGATCTCGGCGACTTGCGGTGCCGCGAGATCAAGGCTCATCTCGTCGATCGACCCGGAACGGACGCCGGCCATCAGCGGAGCCACGACGCGCTCGGCGAGTTCGTTTCCGAAGCGCGTCCTGATCAATGCCCCGACCGAGATGTCGTCGTCGAAACGCGTCCGCGGTCGCACGAGATCGAGCGATGCTCGTGCTATCCCTGCAGGTGACAACAATCCCGATCTGAGGATCGCCATCGGCGACGCCGGGATTCCGAGGACGAATCCCTCGGGAAGCCGTTTCAGACTGCCATCGATCGCGATCCAGGCGCCGAAATCAGTCGGTTCAACGATGTCGCTTCCGAGTCCGAGGTCTTCCAACAGGCGTATCGGCGCGGCGTCCCGGGCGAGGAGCGAATCCGGTCCGACCTCTATCTGGATGCCGTCCAGTTCTTCCGTGAGGACCTTTCCGCCGAGACGGTCGGTCGCCTCAAAGATGGTTACCGCAGCGTCGTTGCGAAGTTCGTACGCGGCGGCCAGACCCGTGACACCACCGCCGATCACCGCGATCCGCGGCGGACTCAACTACTTTGAAGTGCCCGCGTCACGATGGCGGCGAGCACGTCGAGAAAGTCGGGGTCGTCGTTGGGCGAACGTGTGCGCGCGAATGCGAGGTCCAGTTCCGCGGCTCGCTGCTTCGCTTCGATGTCGAGGTCGTAGAGGACCTCGAGGTGGTCGGCTACGAACCCGCAGGGGCAGACGACGACACCTTGTTCTCCGTCGGCGGCGAGCGAACCGAGGATCTCGAGGATGTCCGGGCCGAGCCACGCGTCCGACGTACGCCCCGCGCTCTGCCACCCGATCTGCCATCTCGCGAGACCGAGTTGTCGTGCAACCGCATCGGCGGTCTCGCGAAGCTGCTCCGGGTACGGGTCGCCCTTCCTGAGGATCGCCTCCGGAAGGCTATGAGCGGTGAAGACGAAAGTGGTCCGCTCGTGCGCCGATGCCGGAACGGAACTCAATGCGTCCTTGCAATAGCCAGCCAGCAGGTCGATGAAGCCGGGCTCCAGATGCCAGCTTTCGATCATGTGGATCGACCCGGTCCACCCGATCTCTTCTGCCGCGAGATCCGCGCGCCTTGCGTAGTCGCCGATGCTCATCGACGAAAAGTGCGGCGCGAGCACGAGCCCGACCGCTCGGTCGATCCCATCGGTGTTCATCTGAGCCACCGCGTCGCTGATGAACGGAGCCGCGTGTTTCTGCCCGACGTAGACGGGCATACCGGTGCGTTCGGAGATACCTCGTGCCTGTTGCTGTGTGATCTCGAGCAACGGTGACCGACCACCGATCGCCTGGTATCTCTGCGTTAGCGCGTGGAGCTGTTCAGCGGTCGGGGGTCGTCCGTGGCGGATATCGGTGTAATACGCCTCGACGTCGTCCAGACCACGAGGCGTCCCGTAAGACATGACGAGAACACCGGTCGTCATGGTGTCCACTCGTGGACGTATTCGACGAGACGTTTCAAGTTATCGGGGTCGGTTTCGGGCAGCACGCCGTGACCCAGATTGAAGATGTGACGGGTCCCGCCGAGGCGTTTCAGGACGTCGTCGGCTTTTTCCTCGATCACGTCCCACGATGCGAGACACGCGACGGGATCGAGGTTCCCTTGCAACACAACATCGTCACCGAGCCGCGTCCGCGCGGCGTCGAGGGGGACGCGCCAATCGATCCCCATTACGTCGGTACCCGCTCCGGCCATCAGCTCGAGCAACTGCGCGGTGCCGACGCCGAAGTGGATGCGTGGGACGGTTCCGTCGAGCCCTCTCAAGATCGCCTCAGATGCCGGCAGGACGTAGCGTTCGTAATCGACCGGTGAGAGGTGGCCGGCCCAACTGTCGAAGAGCTGGATCGCGTCGACTCCGGCATCGATCTGGGCGCGTAGATAAACGAGCGTCATTTCTGCAAGACGATCCATCAGTTTCTGCCACGCTTCCGGCTCCGCGTACATGAACGACTTTGCGACGCGGTGATCCTTGGAGGGCCCTCCTTCGACGAGGTAGCTCGCGAGCGTGAATGGCGCGCCGGCGAATCCGATGAGCGGAACGTCGAGTTCGCCTTTGAGGAGACGGATCGTTTCGAGCACGAATGGGACGTCCGCTTCGGGTTCGAACGTCGCGAGGCGTTCGAGGTCACCGACGGAACGGATCGGTTCGGCTATGACGGGTCCTACCTTCGGCTTGATCTCCACCTCGATGCCCAGTCCCACGAGAGGCACGACGATGTCGGAGAACAAGATCGCGGCATCTACACCGAGTCGACGCACCGGCTGGAGCGTGACTTCGGTCGCGAGATCAGGTGTTCGGCACAGCGTGAGGATGTCGTGATCCTCACGCAGCTTTCTGTATTCGGGGAGGCTGCGCCCCGCTTGGCGCATGAACCAGATGGGCACGACGTCGGGGGCTTCGCCTCTGCAGGCGGTAAGGAAACGCATCAGTGTCCGATCCTAGTGACGGCTAGGAGAGGAGCTTTTCGAACAGGTTCACGTACTGGATCAGGCTGCGCGCTCCCAAGAACTCGTCCCTCACCCTGTCCCGTGCTCTGCGTCCCATCTCGAAGGCGCGTTCCTCGTCTTCGAGCAGCCCGATGACGGCGCCGCCGTAGTCCTCGAGGTTCTGCGGATCGTCGATGAGGAGTCCAGATTCGCCGTGCACGATCTGATCCTGGATGCCCCCGATCTTGCTTGCCACGACGGGACGTGACTTCCACATACCTTCGGCGACGGTGAGGCCGAAACCCTCGGCAAGACTCTTCTGAACCACTACGTTCGCCCGTCGCTGCAGCGCGTTGACGATCGCAGCGTTCTCTTCGGCGTCGTCCATCGGAAGGCACGCAAGGTGCACCTTCTCTCTGACGCTCGCATCGAGATCGCCCCATACGTCGCGGCATTCGTGCAACACCTCTTCGCCTTCGGGATCGTCCGACACCGCGGCAACGGCCGGTCCCGCCACAATGAGATGGACGTCATCGACCTGGGGTGCTACGTATTCCGCGAAACCTCGGATGACTCCGACGGGGTCCTTCAACCGGTCCCACCGCGACACCTGAACGA
>JAHWJK010000093.1:4483-6367 GCA_019348445.1 Actinomycetota bacterium
TACGCGTCGCGGGAGAACACGTAGGCATCAGCAGGTTTCACGTACGGGATGAGGAATCGCCACGCGTTACGAGCGAGGTCGTTGGGGAAGTCGAGCCCCACGTGGCACCGCCACACGACGGTCGCGACCTTCTCCTTCAGGATCTCGATCAGACCCGCGGGTTGTGGATCGTGGATCAGGACGACGTCGTCGGCCGCGACGAGGTCGAGCATCTCCGACGCGTTCTGCTCGGTCACGCGCCGGTAGATCGCATCCTCGCTGTCGCCGAGTTCGCCGCCGTCTCCCGGCGATCCGTGTAGGTGGTTGTGGATGCGTTTCGTCACGCGGAAGAAGTCCGGGTCGCCGGCGATCACTGCCCACCGCGCATCGACGCCGGTACCGCGGGCGTATGCCAGGAGTGACTGCAGCATCTCCGCGACACCACCACCACGAGCCGTCGAGTTCACATTCCACACGCGGCGCCCGTCGAAGAGCTCGAGCGCGCGAACCGTTGTGTCGATCAACTCCTCGAAGCGGTCCGGCGTCAGTACGTCCTCGAACCGGCCCGTGTCGAAGGACCCGATCTCTACCTGGGAGACATAAGCCACACCGACCTTCTATCGCATCGTGCGTCTGGGAAGATGCGCTGGTGAAGAGACTTTTCGGCACCGACGGCGTGCGTGGGGTCGCCAACAAAGACCTCACGCCCGACCTCGTCCTGGCGCTCGGTCGGGCGGCAGCATCGGTGGGGACCGGATCGGGTGGTCGGTTCGTCGTCGGACGCGATACGAGGACGTCCGGTCCCATGCTGGAAGCAGCTCTCGTTGCGGGTCTGTGCTCGGCGGGTGCCGACGTGCTGCGGGCCGGGATCGTGCCCACACCCGCGGTCGCTTTCCTGACGGTCGCAGAGGCGGCGTCCGGCGGTGCGGCGATCTCGGCATCGCACAACCCGGTGCGCGACAACGGGATCAAGTTCTTCTCGCGGGAAGGGCTGAAGATCTCGGAAGAAACGGAACTCCAGATCGAGACCGCGGCGACATCGCCTGATGGTGAGCTGCCGATCGGAACCGACGTGGGAACCGCCGTGGATCTAGACGACGCAGACGATCTCTACGTCGATCATCTGCTGCGGTCACTGCCCACCAACCTCGACGGCTTACGCGTCGTACTCGACTGCGCGTATGGAGCGGCCTTCCAACTCGCACCACGAGCATTCCGGGAGGCGGGAGCCGACGTCCATGCCATCCACGCGGAACCGGACGGGTCTCGGATCAACGTCGATTGTGGGTCGACGTCCATGACGGAGCTGTCTCGCGTGGTGGTGAGCGAAGGTGCCGACCTCGGACTCGCATTCGACGGCGACGCGGACAGGGTCCTCGCCGTCGACGAGCGTGGTGAAGAGGTTGACGGTGACCGCATCCTTGGTCTCCTCGCCCTTCGGTTGATGGAAGACGGAGAGCTGAAAGACGGCATCGTCGTCGCAACGGTGATGTCGAACCTGGGTTTCGTGCGCGCGCTCGAAGAGCGTGGTATCGAAGTGATCGCGGCGCCCGTCGGCGACAAGTTCGTGGTCATGGAGATGGCGCAGCGAGGTGCGGTTCTCGGTGGCGAACAATCCGGCCACGTCATCCTTGCCAAACATTCGACCACCGGCGACGGCATCCTGACGGGTTTGCAGACGGCAGCGGTCCTTAAGAACTCGGACCTGCCTCTATCGAAGCTCGCGCACTTCTTCGAGCCGTTTCCGCAAGTGCTCGTCAACGTCGAGGTAGCGGACCGTGACGGGCTCGCCAACGCGACCGCGGTATGGGACGCGGTGGCGGCAGCCGAAGCCGTACTCGGTGATGAGGGTCGCGTCCTGCTTCGCCCGTCGGGGACCGAACCCCTAGTTCGCGTGATGGTAGA
>JAHWJK010000094.1 GCA_019348445.1 Actinomycetota bacterium
ATAAGAAGAGGACCCCCGCCTTTCGGCGGGGGCCCTCCCGTTCGAGAGTCGGCCTGTAAGCCGGGTCCTGTCTCGACGACTAGCGTCGAGGGTGACCATCCATCTGCGACGTACGTTGCCGCACGCCTGTAGCGATCTACCCGGAGGTGCCCGGTTGCCCGGGCGGACGGGCCGCCCTTGCCTCCTGCTCGATCTTGCTCCGGACGGGGTTTACCTAGCCACAACCGTCACCGGCTGCGCTGGTGAGCTCTTACCTCACCGTTTCACCCTTACCCGGGTGCCGCTAGGCGCCGGATCGCGAGCGTCTCCGCTCGCCTCCCGACACCGCCACACCCCGGCGGTTTGCTTTCTGTTGCACTTTCCGCGGGTCGCCCCGCCTGGGATTTTCCCCAGCGTCCTGCCCTGTGGAGCCCGGACTTTCCTCGACCGGCACATGACCGGCCGCGGTCACCCGGCCGACTCCCTACAGATGAACCATTATCCGCTCTCGGCGATTCCGAGGCGATCCCTTAGCGAACGACGTCCCAGCTAAGGCGAGCCGTGCCGGTTCGGGGGTCGAACTCGAAGTGGCTGTCGCCGGAGCACCGGCTCGCCATCACGCCGCTCCACATGCCCGCGTACTCGAGCGCCTTGTTCGATTCGAACCTGTGCCCGAAGAAGCGTCCGTGCGCGTCCGCCGTACGCGCGATGCCTCCCCCGAACCCGCGGTCGGTCGCGCCGCCACACCACTCCTGCGCGGCGTAGACGTCCGGTACGGGGGCCGCGGTCCACTTGACGAAGTGGGTGCGACCACCCCGGCGGATGCGTAGGACGGCGCTGTCGGCAGCCGCGTCCATCTCGAAGTCCTTGTTCGGGTTGCCCTGGATGAAATCGTTACCGAAGCATCTCGTGGACACTTTGCGGCGCGTCTCTTTGCGTACGCAGTGCCCCCGCATGAACCCTGCCATCGACCACACGCCCCGGCCACCTGCGACGGAGCTGTCGTGCCATCCGACGGCGGCGTACCACTTGAAGTGGTTGCGCTCGTCCATCGGGACGAGCCATGCGGAGAACGCCAATTGGCTCCGGCGGACCGACGGGCCACCGCCTGCGGGCGCGGCCGGCATAACGATCATCGCCAGAACGACTACGGCTAAGAGTTTGCGCACATGTAGGGATTCGGCGGGCTCAGGCGCCCTCCTTCACCACCGGGCCGATCTCGAGCGACATCCGGCGGGCGGCTCGATCGAGGGTCTTCAGGAGGGGACGGCCGAGCACGACGACCAGGGCGGCATTCCCCACCGCCCGGAAGGCGTCCCACGCGAAAGATGTCGCCATGTAATAGGTGGCGTAGTGGCGCAGGTTGGCGGCCGCTCCCGCCTGAGGGTCCCACCCCACCGAGGAACTTCCCGCGATGTAGGGCCACGACCACAGGTTCATGACGGCACCGAAGGCGAAACCGACGACGAATCCGTAGACGGCAAGGCTCGCGATACGAACCGGCCACCTGCCCCCGCGTGGCAAGAACCCCGCCCCCAGACCGACCCAGGCAACGGCAACCATCTGAAAGGGAAGCCACGGCCCTAAGCCGCCGACGAAGATCCCAGATGCGAACGTGCCGACAGCTCCGAGCGTGAAGCCGAACGCGGGGCCGAAGGCATTGCCCGCGACCAGAACGACGATGAACATCGCGGAGAACCCGGCGATGAACCCGGGCAGACGGAGCGCGACCATCGCAGCTCCGAGCACACCGATAAGCGCAACCGTCTTGGGCCCGAGCGCTCCTCGACCGAGGTCGAGGAACAGCAAGTAGCCGACACACGCGAGCAGGATGACGAGGATCCAACCCGAACCGAGAGCCGCTACGCGGTCACCATCGAGGAACGCGGGTGCCGCGAACGGCCACACGAACGCGAACGCTCCCGCTACGTTCGCAGAGATAACAGCGATGTCGCGGCCAGCCGTCATGCGAGCGCGGCTTCGACGACCTGGTCCGGCGTCAGCCACCCGGGACCGAACACACGAGTCATCTGCGGCGAGAACACCGCCGAGTCGCCCAGGACGTCGACGGGCGTACCGTCCGAGATCACGGCTCCGCCGGCGAGCATGACGACCCTCGTTGCGAGAGCGGCGACGAACTCGACGTCGTGAGTCGCGAACACGATCGCGGTCCCGTTGCGCGCGAACGTGCGAAGGACCGAACGCAGCTTCTCCTTCGCGTTCGCGTCGAGGCCTCTCGTCGGCTCGTCGAGCAACAAGACGCGAGCACCCGTTGCGGTGATCGCCGCGATGGCCGTCAGCAGACGCTCCCCGGCCGAAAGGTCGCGCGGATGGCGATCGCGCAAACGGTCGAGGTCCATTTCTCGCAGAACGCCGTCGACATCGATCCCACGGCGAGTAGCCCGAACGCTCGCGGAGATCTCCGCTTCGACCGTGTCGGCGAACAAGAGGTCTTCCGGAGACTGTGGACACAGCCCGACGTCGTAGCCCGGCTCGGGTCGACGGCCGTCGACTGCAACCGTTCCCCCGGAGGGCGCGTGGATGCCGGCGAGGCAACGTAGCAGCGTCGTCTTACCGGCGCCGTTGCGACCCATCAAGCCGACGAGCTCACCCGCACCAACGGCGATCGTGACGGCGTCGAGCACGTCTTTGTCTCCATACCCGGCCGAGAGGTCGCGGGCGGTGATCAACGGATCGGGGGCATCACGTCGCTGTCGATGGACCGGATCCTGCAGCCGCAGCTCGCGCGCCGAACTCCGCGCGTCCCGGACCGTCAGCGGCACTTCGGTCCAGCCAAGCAGCCGACCGACCTTCGTCACCGGCGGCGCCAGATCGGATGCTCGAAGTGCGTCGCGCGGCGTCGCGACGTCGGCTCGGCCCGCGTCGCACGTCACGACCGTGTCGGCGAAGCTCACCACACGCTCGAGACGATGCTCGGCTGCGACGACGGTGATACCGAGCTCGTGAACGAGCCGGTGCAAGGCGGCGAGCACGTCTTCGGCCCCTTGCGGGTCGAGTTGGCTCGTCGGTTCGTCGAGCAACAGCACGCGCGCTCCCGGGGTCAATGCAGCGGCGATAGCGACCCTCTGCTTCTCACCACCCGACAACGACGAGACGCTCCGGTCTCGGAGTCGTTCTATGTCGAGTAGATCGAGGGTCTCCTCGATGCGTCGCCGCATCACCTGTGGCTCGAGCGCGAGGTTCTCCATCGCGTAGGCGAGCTCTTCTTCGACCTTGTCGAGAACGAACGAGCGCGCGGGCTCCTGCGGGACGAACGCAACCACGTCGGCGAGCTCGCGCGGTACGTGCTCGAGCGTGCTCCGGCCTCGCACGTGCACGTACCCGGAGAAGGTGCCACCACTGAAGTGCGGAACCAGGCCGTTCATCGTCCTCAGCAGCGTCGACTTGCCCGATCCGGTGGCGCCGACGACGAGTGCGAAACACCCCTCGGGGATCGACAAAGACACGTTCTCGAGAGCCGGTTTAGACGCACCGGGATAGGTGAACGTCACCCGCAGGACCTCGACGGTCATCTATGCGCTCGCGGGACAAGCGCGGGCACCGCCAGGGCGAGCTCGCAAGTCACGAGAACGACCGACACCTGCGGCCAGCGGATCGGGAACGACGGCATCGACAGCGTGGTGGCATCACCGAAGAACGCCGCGCCGAACGCGATCGCGGTGACCACGGCCGCCGCGGTGATAGCGGCGGATGCCGCGTTCCATCGCGCGGGACGATAACGCGACCGAACGCCCCTCCCGTGGCCCCGCGCGTCCATGCTCTCTGCGAGCGCGACGGCGTCGTCCATCCCCGTTTCGAGGACGGGAACGGCCAGCGCGGGAAGCGTCCGCAGCGACGACACCTTGATCCCGCGTAAACGTTGAGCCTCTCGCACGCGCCCGACGGTTTCGATCGTGCGCGGCGCGATCGACAGCGCGAGCGATGCGGCAAGCCCGGCTTCGTGGAAGCGGCGCGGAGCGAGATTGAGGATCGCTCCCGGTTGGCTCACAGAGTTGAATGCCCCGAAAACCACGAGCAGGGTCCCGAGACGAAGCCCTTCCACGAATGCCGCTACGAACGTCCCGCTGGTAACCGGAGCGGCGTCGGGAACGAGCGGCGTCAGAGCCACGAGTGCCGTCCTGATCGCGATCGCGGCGATCGCAAAGAAGACGAAGATCTTGAACGAGCGTGACGACGGTCCCGGGATCCAATGAGCGGCGTGGACCACCCACGCGATCGCGCACAGCAGCAAGAGGTAGAACGGATTCGTCGTGCTGATCGCGGAGATCGCCGCGGCCGCGGCCCACGTGAGCCAGGCTCCCTGATGCACGGTCATCGCGCGCCCAAGCGCCGCCGTTGCACGACGGCCCCGGCGACTATCAACCCGACCGTAGCCACCGCCGCGACCGTAGCGCCGGCCGGAGGACCGCCGTCGGAGGACGTCGGTTCGGAAGCGATCGGTCCCGCGGGAGGCGACGATGTGGTGGGCGACGGCCGCAGCGTGTACGCAGGGGCGGGTTCGTTCTTACGCTTCTTGCGCTTCGCCTTGGCCCGCGGGTCCTTGTCCCTGTCATCGCGCGCTCGATCCTTCGCGTGCGTAGGTTCCTTTTCAGCGCGCGCCGCGGTCGATGATCCGGAGCCGGCCGCGTTCGTCGATCCGCGGCGTTCCGGTCGAGCGCGCGTCGAACCCTTTCCTGCCTTGCCTCCGTCATCGTCGGTGGCGGGAGGATCACCACCACTACGTGCTCCACACACGGACTCGAACGTCGTCGCCGGAGGACTCGGATGACTCGATCCGTCGTTACCGGTACCCCACGCCCAGCCCTCGACGTCGCCATCCCGCACGGTGGTCGCGTTGCCGCCGCTGCTCGACCAGTCCCACCCGCCCGAACCGTCACCCCGCCAGTAGCCCCAGAACTCGGGTCCCTCTTCCAGGCACTCGTCGCTGTCGTAGCCGACTCCGGCGAGCTGGCACACGGCGTTGCCCCCGTATCCGAGGCGGTATTGCAGGCCGTGCTGGTCGTTGGCGAGCTGGATCAACTCGATCCCGGTCACGGAGCCGTCAGGCAACGCAACGCAATAACGGAATTCACCGCCCGGCGCGTCCGTGTCGACGACGAGAACGGCGTGCGGCCCCTCGGCAGCGCATGCGGCCGGCGCGACGGCACCGAGCGGGAACAGACCTCCGCAGAGGAGCGCAGCCGCCGCGAGCCGCACGGTTCTCATCGTGCGATCAGCACGGCTGAGGCTCGGGCGGCGCCTTCGTCACGGGAATCGGGTCGTACGGCCGCGGGACGAGACCGAGGATCGCTCCGATCGTCGCTCCGACGTTCGGAGACCGTTTGCGGTAGCCGCCGCCGTCTTTCGGGTCGTATGTGTCCGCGAAGGCGCCCGCGTTCTTGCCGCACAACCGGTACTGCAGCTTCGTGAGGGCACGCACCGACCCTTTCGGGACGTTCTTGTAATGGTCATGCGACCGATATGCCTCGATGACCAGAGCTGTCGAGTTCGAGTTCGTCAGCGGATATGCCAGGTCGTAGCCCCACCCTCTCTTGACGGGGTCGCGCCTCGTCTTGAAGAACCGGAACGGATTCTTCGAGTCATCGCCTCGCCATCGCTTCATGCGGGCGAGCGCGATCACCGCATAGGCGGTCGTGTCGGTATCGGACGAGAAGTAATCGGTCGGTGTCCCGTCGAAGCAGTGCTCGTCTTCGTTCTGTTGAGCCGGTTGATCGAACTGCCAGCCGCCGTCCTCACATTGAGCCGCGAGGAGCCACGTGCGTGCGTCTCGCGTCCGCCTTTCATCCGCGGCCCGCAGGGCGATCATCGCGAGCGCGTGGCTGAAGACATCGGTCGTCGCTCCGAAACGTCCGTCCGGCTGCTGCGAGTCCACGATCTCCTGCACCAGGTTGCGGCCTTCGAACTGGCGCGGGTCCTTACCGGCCGCGACGAGCGCCATCACGACTTTGGCGATCTCGCCCATGTCATCGATATCTGCCTGGTTGGCCTCGAGGTACGCGACCGCCTCCGCGATCTCCTGCGGCCCCCGCTTCGCAGCAACCAGCGACACCACCGCGTCGGCCGTCGATCCGATCGGCGAGAACGCAGGGAATGACCCGTCGTCGGCCTGCTGATGACTGAGCCAGTGCGACGCGACCCGCGCGCGACGTGTCTTAGTCGGTCCGGCTGCCGCCGGGAGCGCGGCAACTATCGAGAACGCGAGCGCGATCGCACCCACGCGTGAAAGCAGAGACATCTCCGCTCCCTTCTGCCCGATCCTCGTCGGGCGTTTCGCACCGACGAGTGGGAAGGAGCGGCTTCACAGAGCCGGCCCACCTTTGCCTCGAAGGTGTCAGGGCCTCGCGCCC
>JAHWJK010000095.1 GCA_019348445.1 Actinomycetota bacterium
CTGCGCCAGGTGCACGATGCCCGGCAGAGCCAGGATCCATCCGACGACCGCCCACCCGAGGTGGATGTGTTCGAGTGCTTTCGCGATCGCGGCCACGCCCTGCGATGGAGGGCCCGCGGCAGGCACATACGTGACCCGACGAAGGGTCGGGCCGGGCGCATCTTCTGCCGGTGCGATGGCCAGACCTACGGGTGACCGCGTCGAGAACCATCGGCCCACGGAACTGCAGACGCCGCACGAGAACGCGACGCGCAGCGTTGCCTCGTCCTGCAACGCGGGCCGCCAGCGCGGGACCCACGCCCGAACGCGACCGCGATATTCGTCCCACTGCGCACCGAACCGCTCTGCCATCTCGAGGTTCTCGTGCCACTCGGCGAGTCCCGCGCTGTACGCGACCGCGATCGCCGCGCCCGCGACCATCCACGCCGTCCCGAACGGGATCGCGCCGAGCGCGAGTAGCACGACCATCGCGAGTTGCATCGGATTCCTCACGTACGCGTAGGGGCCGGTTCGGACGAGGTTCATCGGAGGGTCGTACGGGATAGGGGTCCCACCTCCGACATGGACGAACTCGTTCACCGCGCGTATGCCGAGCGCGATCGGCACGATCAGTATCTGGATGCCGACGCTCGCCTGCCACGCCGCAACGTCGAGTGCTTCGGCCCATGAGCCCCTCAAGGCGATCGACGGAACCAGCCACAACATCAGGGCTCCCGTGCACACGACCTGCAACGTGGCACGTGCGTTGAGGTTGGTACGAGCCACCGTCCAGCGAGCGAGGAGCACACCGGGCACGAGCGCGGCCGCGACTCCTACCAGATCGCCCACGAGCCACGCATCGCCCAGCATGACCTGGGGCTTGAGCAGCGGCATGACGAGGAGATCCGCCCACAGGAACGCGATCGTCACCACCGCTATCGGCCGGTCGAACCCGGCGAGCGGCGCTACGGCTCCCCACAGCAGCACCCACCCGAGCCAAGGCTCGAACGGAACCCCCATGAACCCCGGCAACGTCGGGTCGAACGACCACCATCCGAGGCGCAGCGCGACGATGTTCAGAGCCAGAACGCTCCACAGGTTCCACGCGAGTGCGAGTCCGATCCCCGCCATCAACCGCCGCGACGGCCGGCGGACGGCGACGAGGAGAAACGTGAGGACCGCGGGCGCGGCCCATATGGCGGTCCGGACTATCTCGCCTCGCGTCATGGGGTCACCGCGGTATCGATGAGGAAGCCGGCCGCCAGCCGCCCCGCGTACCGCTGCCACGGGCCGAAGTACCACGACGGTGACAACTTCCTCTCGAACGTCAGCGTCCACGTCACGGTTGTTTCGCCGTCTCCCACTGCGCGCCACTCGACGATCGACCGGCGCCACTCGATCCAGTGGGTGAACGCCGTGGAATCGTGGACCGCTTCGAACACGACACGTCCGCGTCCGCGCGCGACGACCTGTAGAACGAGCTCGCCTCCCGTACCCGCCGCACGTTGCACGTGATCGTGTCCTTCACCCGCCATCGGCCGCATCGGTGACTCGGTGCCGAACACGATGGTCCGCCGGTCGCCGACTTCGAGACCACTTCCGTACGCCCGGACCGGACGCGGGAAACCGAGGCGCAGATAGAGCGGGAGGGCCTGATCGAAACGCGGCGGCGATGCCAGCGCATCCGCGATCTCGCCGGGCGTCGCGTCGATCCGCTTCGTGACTTGGATCGTTTCTCTCTCGACCAACGTGGTCGCCGGCGTCATCCCTTCGAGACTCATCAGCAACATCGCCAGGCCTACAACCGAATAGACGGGCGTTTCCGACTTCTTCTTCTTGCGTGCGTGATCTATCGGAACGCCGATCGCGACTCCGACCAGATAGAAGAGCGGCGAGGCCATCAAGATGCAGACGAAACCCTCACCGAGCAAGACCCCCGACAACAGCAGCGCGAGCGTCAAGCCTTTGACGATCATCCCGGTTGCGCTCTTCGCTTTCGGAGTCAGTGCCAGTGCGATCGCCATGACCGCCGGCACACCGATGAAGAACGCGGATGTCTGGTGCAACTCGGTGTCCTGCGCGAAGCGATAAGCGACGCCTCCGAACGCCAGCGCGATCGTGATCGTGATGAACGCCCACCGCGCCTTGTTGCTCGGCTGTTCGTGCGGGAGGTGATCGACCCCGGCCGCGGCGTCGCCATCGCGGACTGCGCCCATGTCGAGAACTCCCGCGTGCCGGGGCTTGACCACAAAGAACAGCGCGAGCAGGAGCCCGACCGAGCCCATGATCCGGACGAGAGCCGAGAAGAACCCACCGGTGCCGTTCGCCTCTTGATCGATCAGGAAAACCGTCCAGGCCACGACCCCAACGGTGACCGCGACGATCCCCACCCATCGCGGCAGTCGTCGCTTCGGCGCTTCTCTGTCTCCCATTGCCTGCCTCACTCCCCCCGCTTGGCCTATACTTAAACGACTGACTTAGTCAGTTGATTAAAACAGATGCTTAAGAATGGAGCAAATCGTGGCGAGAGGCGGGACGCGACAAGCCAATAGGGCGGGTTCGAAGCGGGAGCAGATCATCGACGCGGCGATCAAAACCCTGATCGAGGTCGGTTTTTCCCGTGCCAGTACGAGGGCGATAGCCGCCACCGGCGGGTTCAACCAGGCGCTTATCCACTACCACTTCGGATCCTTGAACGGCCTGTGGCTCGCCGTGGTCGACCACACGAGCGAGGTTCGTATGGAGCGTTACCGTGCCGCCGTCGAGAGTGCCTCTTCTCTCGAGGAGATGGTCGAGATCGCCGTCACGATCTATCGGGAGGACCTCGAGAGCGGCCAGATGACGGTCATCTCCGAGCTCATCGCCGGCAGCCTTTCTGAACCCGAACTCGGGCCCGGCATCGTCGAGCGGATGCAGCCGTGGATCGCCTTCGTCGAAGAGGTGATCGCGAAGCTCCTGCGCGGCACGGCTTTCGAAGCGATGGTCCCGACGCGCGAAGCAGCGTCGGCATTGGTCGCGTTCTACATGGGGGTGAACCTCTTGACGCGCTTAGAACCCGATCGTTCGAGTGTCGATCCGCTGTTCGAGACCGCCCGTCGCTTCGCGCCGTTGATCTCGCCGATGTTGTCTTCCGCTGAGTAACACCACTCCATCAGCTGCTCACCTCGGCGCGGGCCGCGTCGAGGTCGGCCCACGTATCGACATCGCGGGCAGCATCCGGGTCCTCGACCGTCGTGACGTCGGCTCCTTCGAGAACGTCCTTCATCGCGAGATTCTCGACGCGCGCGAAGCGATCGATCCGATCGCGCAGGAAACGCGTTCGATAGGCCGCCATCAATGGCTGCCGGTGCCCGTTCGCGTCGACCAACACGGCCGCGTCGCCGTTGCACGCGCCGACCAACCGGTCGAGAACTTCACCGGTCATGAACACGGCATCGACCGCGAGGACGACCGCGATCGGAGCATCGACGTGCAGCAAGCCGGCTGCGAGTGCCGCTACCGGACCGCCACCGGCAGGTCGTTCTCGCGTCCAGGTGACGGGGACCGAGGTCGTCCGTTCGGGTCCGACGCAGACGATGCGTCCCGCCCCGGCCGTGACCGCAAGGACCCGATCGAGGAACGTCGTGCCGCCCAGGGTGACGACGGCCTTATCGGTGCCACCGAGGCGATCGCCGCGGCCGCCGGCCAGCACGATCGCATCAAAGTGCTCACTCATCGAAACCGCTCGCGCCCCGCGTAGACGTTGAACCGGTTGTCGCGCAAGAAGCCGATCAGGGTCATGCCGAAGCGCCGCGCGACGTCGACCGCGAGACTGCTGGGAGCCGAGACCGAGCAAACGACCGGGATCCCCGCGGTCACGGCCTTCTGCGCGATCTCGAAGCTCGACCTCCCACTCACCATGAGGATCTCGTTCGCAAGCGGAAGCCGCCCGTGAAGGAAACACCATCCGACCAGCTTGTCTACGGCGTTGTGGCGCCCGACGTCTTCACGGACCGCGATGAACTCGCCGGTGGCAGTGAAGAGAGCAGCCGCGTGAAGTCCGCCGGTCGATTCGAATACACGCTGCGACTCGCGCAGTCGGTCCGGTAACGATGTGATGACCGCGGTCGTTAACGCGGGTCCATCCCCGACGCCGCGAACGCCGCGCAACTCGATGGCTTCGAGACTGGATTTGCCACAGACGCCGCACGCGCTGGAAACGTGGAAGTGCCGTTGGAGCAGGCTCAGATCTATGTGCGACACGTCGCGCACCTCAACGATCACGATGTTGTACAGCTGCTCCTCGGGAAGATCGTCATCCCTGCAGTAACTGATGCTGACGATGTCGTCGCGATCGGTCACGATCCCTTCGGCGAATAGGAACCCCGACGCGAGCTCGAAGTCGGCCCCCGGAGTCCTCATCGTTACGGCGATCGTTCTACTCTCGCCCCGCGCCGACAGCCTCATCTCGAGGGGTTCTTCCGTCACGACACGGTCGCTCCTGCGCGTCACCTCGTCGGCGCTGAAGACGGTGACCTGTGTCCTTGTCTGGCTCTGTGGCCGCGTCGTCACCTCAAGTCACGCTTTCGATGCGCACCACCGCGTTGTAATCGGGGATCCCGGCCTCCGGCGAGCGACGCGTGCGGTCGATCAGGACTTGGGCTTCCGGCCAGTGGACCTGGAGATTGCCCGGCGCAACCGGCGCGATCGACACGGATCCGTGGAACGTGCCGTGGTCGTTTACGAGCACGACACGGTCGCCGTCATCGAGGCCTTCGGAACGAGCATCGCTTTCGTTCATCAGGACGGCTTCTCGAGCGAGGCCGGTAAGCGGATCTTTCTTGCGCTGCACCATGCTGTTGAACTGCTTGCCGCGGCGGGTCGTGACTAGATAGGACCCGTCGGGCACTCGACGCTGTGGAACGCCGACGACGAAGAAGTGTGCTTTGCCGTCGTCGGTGGGGAAGTTCCATCCGTCGCACAACATGGCGCCGCCGTACTGCACCTGGTCGCCCTTCGTCGAAAGGTTCTGGATGCCCTCGTAGAGCGGAACGACCTCGGCGATCTCGCGCCTGATCGCGGCCGTGTCGTCCCATCGGAATGCGGTCGCAAACTCCGGACGCACACGGCGCGCCAGATCGGCGAACACCTCCCATTCGGGCCGCGCCTCCCCGATACGACGACCACGGATCTCGGGATTGAAGATGATCCGGCGCTCGGTCGACGTCTCCGTAACCCCGCCGGGCGTCTCGTATCGCGTCGCGGCCGGCAGCAGGATGACGGTCTCCGCGGGATCGATCAGCATCTGAGACGACATCACGATGTCCATGTGCACCCGTAGAGGGACCGTTCCCATAGCCGTCCGCACGAAGTCGGGATCCGGCATGACTTCGAGGAAGTTGCCGCCGACCGAGAACAGGACGTCGAGGCGCCGGTCACCCGCGGCGTCGATCATCTGCGGCGCGGTGTAGCCGGGCGTAGGCGAGATCGGGAACCCCCAGCGATCGCCGAGACGTGCCGCGCTTTGTTCGTCCAGGATCACCGCGCCCGGGAGCACCCCCGTGTATGCCCCCATCTCGGCGCCTCCTTGCACGCCCGAGTGACCCCGGATGGGCATCAAGCCGCACTTCGGCCGTCCGACGAAGCCCTTCGACAGACCGACGTTGATGATGGCGCGCACGTTGTCCTCGCCGAACTCGTGCTGAGTCACTCCCATGCTCCAGACGAGAACCGCGGTCTCGGCCGCAGCGAGCATGCGAGCGAACTCGAGCATGTCGGCGCGGGACGCGCCCGATACGGTCTCCAACTCGTCCCACGACATGGCATCGAGTTCCGTCTCGAGCGCGTCGAAACCCGTCGTGTGGTGGTCGATGAAGTTCCGGTCGACCCACCGGTTCTCGACCATGTGCTTCAAGGTGCCGGACAGGAACGCGATGTCACCGCCGACGTTTACGAGGAAGAACCGATCCGCGATCTGCGTTCCGAAGAGCGCGCTCTCGACGTTGGACGGAACCCAATACTTGTCCATACCGGGCTCGCGGTAGTTGTTGATCACCGCGACCTTCGTCCCTTCTTTCTTAGCGTGAAAGAGGTACTTCATCGCAACGGGCTGGTTGTTCGCCACATTCGAACCCACGAAGACGACGAGGTCGCTGCCTATCCAGTCCGTGTACGAACATGTCGTAGCGGGAACGCCAAGGGATTGTTTCAAGCCGAATGTGCTCGGCGAGTGACAGACGCGTGCTGCGTTGTCGATCGAGTTGGTTCCCATCGCTCGGACGCTCTTCTGCACGACGTAGTAGTTCTCGTTCGTCATGCCTCGGCTCGTCAGGTAGAAGC
>JAHWJK010000017.1 GCA_019348445.1 Actinomycetota bacterium
ACGAGGTGTACCTGTGCTGGCGTCTGGGAGAGCCAGAAGTGGGTTACTGGCACAAACGCGACGAAGGCTTCCCCGGCCGCCGCCCCCTGTAACTGTCACCTAGACCACACCGGCCGACCTTCCCGCGGTTCATTGTTACGAAATGGTCGCTCAGCAACCATCTGGTCACGATGTTCGGGCGCTGCTGTCGTCGCAACTGGGGCTCATAACTCGAGCGCAGGCTCTGGCTGGCGACGAGACGCCCGCCAGCATCAAAGCGAAGCTGAACCGCGGCGAGTGGGTCGCCGTCGCTTACGGCGTCTATCGAGCGACGCTTTTCCCGGCGTCGCTGGAACAGCGTCTGCTCGCTCAGTGCTTGCGATCACCCGGGCGGGTATGGGCGTCGCACGGCGCAGCGGCATGGTTGCATGGTCTGGCGATCTCGCCCCCGAAGGTCCTGTCGTTCACCACGACCGGGCAGTTAAAGGGCGGGCCGCACCTGATCTTCCACAGGACATCACGCGTGGCTGCGTGCGACGAAGCGAAGGTTAAGGGCGTCCCGGTAACGGCAATCGAACGAACGCTCATCGACCTAGCGGCTGAAGGTTCCGCGGCCGATCTCGAATTCGCCCTCGACGAGGCGCTCGTTACCCGACGGACTTCGCTGAAGAAGATCGAGTGGCGACTCGATCGGATTGGTAGGCAAGGTCGAAGCGGCGCAGCCGCTCTCGGACGATGCCTCGAAACAAGACGCCGGCTTGGCGAAGTCGACAGCCACCTCGAGAAGCGTTTCCTGAATCTCCTACGGGCCGCCGCTGTTCCCTTGCCCGAACTCCAGTACGAGATTCGGCTCGGCGAACGCACGATCCGGGCTGACTTCGCCTACCCGGAACATCGGCTAATCATCGAGGTGATGGGCTACCGCTGGCACGGGGGCCGCGACAGATGGGAGCGAGACCTCCTTCGCAGCAGCGAACTCGGTGCTGCGGGCTGGCGGATCATCTACGTTACGAAGGGCCAGATCATCAATGCTCGACGCCAGACGATGAATCGGATCCGCGAGGCGCTGGGGTACGGGCCACTGTTCGTTCTTTGATGCGACATGGTCGCTGAACGACCTTTTCACAACAATGAACGCGCGTTAGTGGCCTTTGAAGTGCGGGTGGCGTTTTTCGGACATCGCCGTGAGGCCCTCTTGGAGGTCTTGGCTCGCGTAGGCCTCGGCTACCAACGTGTCTATCTCGGCTACGGCCGCCGCGTTCGTCGAGCGCGCGTCGGCCATCGTGTCCGTAACGACCTGGATCGCCCGCTTCACGCCTTGAACGGACAGCGGAGCGTTCGACGCGAGTGTCGTCGCCAGCTCGTTTGTGGCGGGATCGAGCTCGTGCGCCGCGACCGCACGGTGGATCAGTCCCGCGTCCTTGGCTTCGGCCCCCGAATAAGTGCGCCCGGTCATCAGCACTTCTTTAGTGACGGCACTACCCGCCAGCAGGACGAGACGCTGCACGTTCTCATAGTTGATGACGATGCCCAGCTTCGAGCTCGGGATCCCCAACTTCGCATCCACGGCTGCCACGCGGAAGTCGCAAACGGTCGCCAGCTGAAGACCGCCGCCGAGAGCTGCACCGTGGATGCGCGCGATCGTCGGCAATCTGAAGCGCGCGACGGTCTCCAACATGTTTTCGAAAGCCGGTAAGAACTCGGCTGCGCCCGGACCGGACACGGCTGCGAAATCTGCGCCCGAACAGAAGACTTTTCCTTCGCCTGCTACCACCACAGCTCGGGCATCCGATTCAACGGACTCGAGTGCCGAGACGATGTCATGACACAACTCGACGGAAAGGGCATTCCGAGCGTCGGGGCGATCGAGCGTTATGCGCGCGAGCGCGCCGTCGCGCTCCAAGCGGACGAGGGACAACTATTCGATGACCGCGATGACGTCGCCCTCTTGCACGACACCGCCTTCGCTCACGTTGACTTCGGAGACCGTGCCGGACGCGGTGGCTTCGACGGGGATCTCCATCTTCATCGACTCGAGGATCACGAGCGTGTCGCCCTCGGCGACATCGTCGCCCTTCGACACGAGCACCTTCCACACGTTGGCGACCATCTCGGCCACAACCTCTTCACTCACTTGAGCGCGCTCCGGTCGGGTTCGGCAGGAAGAGACAGTAGACGGCGGGCCTCCGCCGGATCGGCGACCGAACGGCCGGACAGCTCGATCAGGTGTGCGGCAGCTTCAACGAGATCACCGTTGGACGAGGCCATCTCGCCGGATGGCAGATAGAAGTTGTCTTCGAGGCCCACGCGAACGTTCCCACCGAGCGACGCGGCCGCCGCAACCAGCGTCCACTGCTTGCGGCTGATCGCGATCACTTCCCACGTGCTCGGCTGCGGCAGTAGCGACGCCATGTGCGCAAGCGTTCGAGCGTCCGCCGGCGCGCCTCCGAGCACACCGAGGATCAACGAGAACTGGATCGGCAGCTCGATCAGACCCATGTCGATCAACGGCATGACGTTCCCGATGTGACCCGTGTCGAAGCACTCGCATTCCGGCTTGACACCCGCGGAAGCCATCTGTTCCAGGAGATACGTGATGTCTTCGAACGGATTGGCGAAGACGAAGTCGAACACCAGCGCCTTCCGCTTCGACGAATACTTCGCGTAGTTCATCGAGCCCATATTCAAAGCACCGAGCTCCGGCTTGAGAGCGGTGATCTGATGGACGCGCTCCTGTATCGGGATCCCGACGGCGCCCGTGGAGTAGTTGATAACCAGGTCCGGAGCCTCCGCCAGGATCGCTTCGGTGATCGCCTTGTATTCCTCGACCCGGTAGCTCGGGGTGCCATCGGGATAACGAGCGTGGATGTGAACCACGGACGCACCCGCATCCCGCGCGCGCCGAGCTTCTTTCGCATAGTCCTCGGGCGTGTACGGGATCGCGGGACATTGCTCGCGGTTGGCAGCCACGCCGCTCATCGCACAGGTGATGATGCAAGCGTCCATGGATGTCAAGTTACCTGCTGGAGGAAGGTCACCATGTGCTTCGTGGTCTCGGCGGGCTGTTCTTGCTGCACCCAGTGACCACAGTTCGAGATGACCACCTTCTCGAGATTCGGAACCCGCTGCTCCATCCCATCGGTCAGAGCCGGCGGGAGGACGGGGTCCCCATCGCTGTTGATCATCAGGGCAGGTGCCTCGATCTTCTGATCGTCGTAGTCGGCGGCCAGCTCCCAGTTGCGGTCGATGTTGCGGTAGTACTCGAGCGGCGGGGTCAGCGCGTCTCGGGGCCTGAAGACATCGAGGTACGTGCGGAACGTCTCGTCATCGAACGCCTCCTTCCTGACCGTCGCCGTCTCCCGGTAGAAGAGCGACAGAAAGGCTTCGAGATCGTTGTAGATCCGCTCCTCGATCGAGCGGTCCTGGAACTCGAGGATGTAGTTAACCCGATTGGAGCCCAGTGCTTTGAAGAGTTCGGTCGGAGGCATGTCGTAGCGCGGGAGATCCGGCACGCTCAGACCGATCAACGCCGCGACCTGTTCCGGATACCGCCGAGCGAACGGCCACATCACCCATGCGCCCCAGTCGTGGCCGGCAACGACGGCTTTCTCGTAACCCAACGCGGAGATCACCCCACTGATGCAGTCGCCCACGAAGTGCGCGTCGTAAGTGACATCGGGTTTGTCCGACCGCGCATAGCCCGGAAGGTCGATCGCTACCGCGCGGAATCCGGCGTCGGCTATCGGTTCGATCTGGTGACGCCACGAATACGAGAACTCAGGGAATCCGTGCAGCATGAGCACGAGCGGCCCGTCGCCCTCTTCCCAACAGAAGATGCGGATGCCGTTGGCGACGACGTAGCGCTCGCTCACGCCTGTTCGAGCGGGCGAAGTTCGTCACGCTCCCCGAGCAGCACGAGAGCGTCGCCCTCTTGGAGCGTCACCTCGTCGCTGGGCGGCGCTTCGACGCGGCCGTCGGCATGGCGGATCGCCAGCGCGGTCGCTCGTCCGCGGACGCTGCCCAGGACCTTCCCGACAAGATCGGAACCGGAATCGATACGCAACTCTTCGAGGCGAAGCGGCGCTGCATGCTCGGCTTCCACCTCGATGAAGTCGACGACCCGCTGCTTGATCGCCGCGTACGCCATCTCTCTGCCCGCGGTCACGAACGGGGAGAACACGCGACTCGCTCCAGCCGTCTGAAGCCGGTCGATCGACTCTTCCTGTTCGGCGCGAGCCACGATCCACACCGTTGCAGACACCGATCTCGCAACCATCGTGATGAAGATGTTCTCGGCGTCGTCGTCGACCGCGGAGATCAATGCGCGCGCTCTGTGGATGCCTGCGGCCTCGAGGTCTTCTCGCTTGGTCGCGTCACCGATGAAATAGGTGGACACCCCATCGAGTAGCTCGTGCTCGCGTCCCTCGTCCTTGTCGATGACGACGTAGGGAACGCCATCGCGCTCGAGTTCTTCGACCACCGTCCGACCGACGCGACCGAAACCACACACGATCGCGTGCCCCTTCATCTGCGCGATCCGTTTCGCCATACGTCGTCTCCTACCACGTTGGCCGAGGCCGCCCTCTTCGATCGCTCGCGCAAAGATCGAAAGGGCGATGACCACGACGCTGACACCGGCAACGATCAAAGAGATGGTGAAGATCCGGCCACCTTGGTCGAGGGGGTGAACCTCGGTGAAGCCCACCGCAGTCAGCGCAAGCACGGTCATGTACAGCGCGTCGACGAACCCCCACCCTTCGATCACCATGTAGCCGACGACGCCGTACGCGATCGCGCTCGCGACGAGAAGCCCCAAGCGGCCGAAATGCCACGGGTTCTCGTCTCGGTACGACACGTTCAGACCGGAAGGACGCCGTGCTTACGCCACGGTCGTTCGACCGTCTTGGTCGCAGACTGCTCGAGGGCACGGATGACGATCTCTCTGGTATCGGCGGGATCGATCAGGTCGTCGATGAACGACCATCCCGCCGCCACGTAAGGCGATATCTGCTCTCGGATCATCGCGACCATGTTGTTGCGCGCCTCGTTCCGCTCTTCCTCGGGCATGGCTTCGATCTGCTTCCGGAAGATGATGTTGACCGCACCTTCGGGACCCATCACCGAGATCTCGGCCGTCGGCCACGCCGCGATGTAATCGGGCTCGTAGGCACGGCCGTTCATCACGTAGTAGCCGGCTCCGTACCCCTTCCTCAGAACGATCGTTACCTTCGGGACGGTGGCCTCCGCAACGGCAAAGAGCATCTTGGCGCCGTGGCGGATGATCCCCTGCTTCTCGACCGCGCTCCCGACCAGGAATCCCGGGCAGTCCATCAGGAACAGCAGGGGGATGTTGAACGCGTCACACAGCCACACGAAGCGTGCCGCTTTGTCCGCCGAGTTGACGTCGAGCGCTCCGCCGAGGAACTTCGGTTGGTTCGCGACTATCCCGGCCGGACGGCCGCCGAAACGCGCGAACCCGGTGACGACGTTGCGGGCGAAGTCCGGCTTCATCGGGAAGAAGTCGCCGTCGTCGGTGATCGCGGCGATCACCTTGTGGACGTCGTAGGCCTGACGCGGATTCGCCGGGACTATGTCGTAGAGCTCCTCGGCGCGGCGATCGATGGGATCGGTCGTCTCCGCCACCGGTAGGTCGCCGGTGTTCGACGATGGGAAATACGACAGGTACTTCCTGATCGCGTCGATGCACGCGCTGTCGTCGGGGACCTCGAGGTCGGCCACACCCGAGACTTTGTTGTGGACGCGCGATCCCCCCATCTCTTCCGCGGTGACGTCCTCGCCCACCGCCGCTTTCACCAAGTGCGGTCCTGCGAGGGCCATGTTCGACGTTCCCTTCACCATCGGGACGAAGTCTGCAAGTCCGGGGATGTACGCGGTGCCCGCGGCTCCTGGACCGACCATCGCGGCGACCTGAGGGACGACGCCACTCATGATGACCTGCTCGCGGAACAGGTCGCCGGTGCGGGCGAACATCGACCCGGTCGCTTCTTGGATCCGTGCCCCCGCGGAATCCACAAGCCACACGATTGGGATCCGCTCGCGCAACGCCAACTCGCGCATACGGGTCGCCTTGATCTCGGTCACCATCCCCATCGAACCCGCCATGACGGTGAAGTCGTATGCGATCACGCAGGCTTTACGTCCATCGATGTCGCCGATGCCGGTCACCACACCGTCGGCAGGAGTGAACTTGCCCTGCATCGCAGGCGATTGCGATTGGTGGTGGCCCAGCAGCCCGAACTCGACGAACGAACCCTCGTCGAAAAGCAGATCGAGTCGCTCTCGAACCGTGAGCTTGTTCTGATCGTGCTGGCGCTGTACGCGCTCTGTTCCGCCCATCTCGCGGAACTTCGCTTTCTTCTGCGTCAGCTCCGCGACAGCCTCTGCCATGGAAGGGCCGTCGTAGCTATAGCTAACCGCGGCTCGTTCGGCTGCCGGCGCTTCCGGCTTGACGTCGGACACGCGTCACCTCTTTCCTGGGGGCCCTTCGCCGGCGCCGATCGCCGATGCTTTCCCGGGCCTCGCCGGAGGCAACGTTAGTGCATCCCCCTACACTGCCCCGATGTCTCGGAAGGTGCTATGGGCGCTCGTCGTCCTGTTCGTTCTGGCACGTGCACCGATGGCATGGCTGGCGGCGCGACCCGACATCTACGAACACAACGGCATCGTCACCGCGAACGACGTCTTGTTGTACGAGAACTGGTCGGCTCAGATGATCGACGACGGCCGCGGCGCGTATTCCGATGTTCCGATCGAATATCCGCCCGGATCGTTGCCGTTCATGCTCGGCCCGCAGGTCGCTAACGGCGACAACAGCTACCTGATCGCGTTCATCGTGATGATGGTTGCCATCGACCTCGCCGGCCTGCTCGGGCTGATGGTGATGGCCCGGAGATCGGGTTCCGCGCTCGGGCCGCTGCTGTGGATCCTGGCGGTCGTCGCCCTGGGTCCTATCGCGTACCTCCGCCTCGATCTCGTCCCCGCGGTCGCGTCCGTATGGGCCTTCGAGCGCGCCTCGGCCGATGACTGGATGGGGGCCGGCGGATGGATCGGAGTCGGGGCGATAGCCAAGCTCTATCCATTGTTGTTCGTACCCGCCGGTCTCATCTTGGCGCTACGCCGGCAGAGATTCGGCGCCGCGGCTGCGGTCGTGTTCGTCGCGCCGCTGGTGCCTCTCATCCCCAACATCAACGCCGTCGCCTCGAGCGTCCTCGGGTATCACGCGGATCGAGGGATACAGGTAGAGAGTCTGTGGGGCGGGATCCTGTTCATCGCACAGCGAAGTGGAGCCGATGCCGGGATCGAGTTCAGCTTCGGGGCACTGCACTTCATGGGCCCGTTGTCCGAAACCCTCAAGCCGGTCGCGACGATCGCATCGCTGGTCGCGCTCCTCATTGCGACGGCGCTCGCGTGGCGCATCAAGAACCGCCGCGAACGCACGAAAGCGTTCCCCGAGATCTGCTTCGTGGTGCTGGCGTTCTCGTTAACCACCGGAACCGTGTTCTCACCACAGTTCTTGGCGTGGCTCATAGCAGTGGGTGCCGCCGTTGCCTGCATCCGCGACTCGCGACTCCGCCCACTCGCGGTATTGCTGGTGCCGATCGCGGCGCTGACACATGCGCTGTTCCCGTTCCTCTACACCCGCTTGCTGTTCGGCGAGACGTTGCCGCTCGTCCTCTTATGGGTGCGCAACGGATCCGTCGCAGCGATCGCCGTCGGCGCAACGTTCCTACTGTGGCGCGACTACGCGCGGCCGGTCAACGTTCCTTCCATTCCGGAGCCCGCTTCTGGATGAACGCGGTAACGCCTTCGATCGCGTCTTCCGAAGAGAGACAAACGGTAAGCATCCCGGCCAGGTACGCGAGAGACGAATCGATCTCCATATCCTCGGCCTCGTAGAAGGAACGCTTACCCAGACCCGCTATCAGCCCGCTCTTCGATGCGAGAGAGTCCACCAACTCGTCGACCGATGCATCTAGCTCTTCGCTACCGACGACACGGTTCACGAAACCCCAGCGTTCGCCCTCGCGTACGGACACTCGTTTCCCGGTAAGCATCATCTCGAGCGCCACCTTGCGCGGCACGTCGCGCTGGATGATCGCCGAGATCATGAACGGCCACAGGCCGATATTGACCTCCGGGGTCCCGATCTCGGCATGCTCTGCCGCAACCACTAGGTCACAGGCAAGCATCAAACCGAAGCCTCCGGCGAGAGCGTGACCGTTCACACGCGCAACGATCGGCAGCGAACACCGGCGCATCTGAGTGAAGAGATCGCCGATCTCGGCGCGAAGGAAATGCTCGCCGACTTTCCCGTCGGCCGCGGCCATACCGCCGAGGTCGCCACCCGCGCAGAACGCCTTGTCACCGGCGCCCGTGAGGACTACGACCTTCGCGCGCTCTCCTTCAGCGCGCGCGATCGCGTCCGAGATACCTCTTACTACCTCGGGATTGATGGCGTTGCGTTTGTCCGCCCTGTCGATCGTTACGCGAGCGGCAGAACCGACGATCTCGTAGAGGACGCTCACGAGCGGCCGGAACGCAGGATGTCGAGGACGGCGCGCGCATCTTCGTCGTCGACCTGATGATCGACCGAGTCCCTCTCAGGACGCGGCCCCCCGAACACCTTCTGCAGGTTCTCCTCGGCCCGCCCCAGCGCATCCTCGGCGGCGCGGAGCTTGATGCGCAGCTCGGTTTCCCGCTCGTCGGCTTCTTCGAGCGCCGCTTCGAGCTCGGTAACGCGGTCGCGGTGCTGCTTGATCTCGGCGGCGAACGCCTCGACCTGCGCCGCCCTGAGCGAGTCATCCCGCGCTAGCTCGAGGAGGCGGTCGATCACAGCGCGCCCTAGATCGTCGTAGTCGAGCCTCGTCCGTTTCGCCGCGCGGCTCGGCAGCATCTTCTCGGCGTCCTCCAACCGAACCGGCTCGGTGGACGCGATGGCGATGATCGTGTCGCGGCCCCTGCGCCCCCGCTGCCGGACCTCGATCCGACCGAGTTCCTCGAGAAGCTTGATCGCCTCGGCGCTACGAACTGAGTTCAGTCCCGCGGTGCTCGCAACGGCGCGTAGCTTCCCTTCGAAGATGCCGTCGCCTGCAGCGTCATCGAGCGCGCCCAGGAGGCGAGTTGCAAGCTCATGGAGATTGGTTCTAGCCATAACCCTACTTTCGGGCCGACCGAGCGATCTTTAAGTTGGGTGAATCCTATAAGACGACTCATCAGGCTTCAGTCGGAGCGCCGGGACAACCGGAGCGCTAGGTCGCGCACCGCTGCAGCCGGGAACCGCCGGTGGCCGCCGAGCGTGACGACGTGAGGGATCTTTCCTTCCTTGGCCCACCGCGAGACGGTCTTCGTGGACACCCCGAGCATGCGCGCGGCCTCCGCCGTTCTGATGTATTCGCTGCCGTTGTGCTGCACGAGCTTCCACCGCCTTCGCCGCGCGCGGATCGTCTGCTCGGGTATCGGCGTGGAGTGCTGAAGCGCTTGAATCGACTACGGAACGTGACCGCTTCTCTACGCCTCTTCGAGGAGAGTCTGGATCTTGGCCTTCAGCTTCTGGGGGCACTCGTCTCTGCCCTTGAGGCGGCTCGTGGCGAGGACGAACTCTCGCTCGAGGCCGTAGTGCTCCAGACAGGGGGCGCATTCGTCGAGGTGGACCTGGATCTGCGTCCGCTCCTCGATCGAGAGGACCTCTTCGTCGAGAAAGAGATAGGCCCTCTGCAGGACTTCCCTGCAACGTTCTTTCATTCGCCGGGTCCCCCGGTCCGCTCGGCGTTTCCTCGATTATCGCCTGCTTCGCTACCCGGCGCCTCTCTGGGGGTCTTCACGATCCCCTTGTCCCGGGCTAGTTCCCATAACCGCTTCTGCAGCGCCTTTCTTCCCCGATGGAGCCGCGACATGACCGTCCCGAGGGGCACGTCCATGATCTCGGCCATCTCGGCATAGGAGAAATCCTGCAGATCGGACAAGAGAACGGCCAGGCGGAACTGCTCGGGGAGGTCGTCGAGCGCCTCGATGATGTCGTTATCAACGATCGAATCGAGCACGACGGTCTCGGCGCTGCGATTGATGTCGGGGTCGTGGTTCTTCAACTCCTGGAACAGATCGAAGTCTTCGATCTCTTCGGACGAGACCTTCTTCGGCTCTCGTTGCTTCTTTCGATAGGTGTTGATGTAGGCGTTGGTCATGATGCGGAACAGCCACGCCTTGAGATTGGTCCCGGCCTCGAAGCGATCGAAGGCTCGATACGCCCGCAGCATGGTCTCCTGAACGAGATCTTCCGCGTCCGCGGGATTACGGGTCATGCGAAGCGCACCCGCGTAGAGCGAGTCCAGCAGAGGAAGTGCGTCCTGCTGGAACCGTCGCTTCTCGTCGGCGGTCAGATCCGCCGGCTGGGTCTCAGCCACCGCTCTTACCCCACCTCTGCTTGTCCAGCATGCCCGAATCGAACGTGAAGAGTAGTTCGCCTCGCCTCGCGTGCTCCGCGATGCCGATAGCGAGCAACTCCTCCATCAACCCAGCAAAAGACATGCCCGTTGCCTCCCAGAGATAAAACGCGAACGACCCCGGCATCGTGTTTATCTCCATCAGCCATGTCTCGCCCGTCTCCTCGTCCACGAACGAGTCGACCCTTGCCACACCCGAGGCGCCGACGGCGCGGAACGCCGCGAGCGCGTTGTCCTGGACCTGCTTGGTCACCTCGTCGGGGATCGGAGCTGGGATCTTTCGATCTAGAGACGCCATGCCTGCACTCTTAGAAGGTGCGTCCCGCCCCTTCCTAGACCGCAGGTACTTGTCGTCGAAGGAGAGGAACTCCTCCCACGCGACCGGTTGCTCGCACACCGAGACGCGCGCCGGTCGGCCTCCGCCTCCGAGAACGGAGCAATTCACCTCGATGCACCCGGTCATCCCCTTTTCGGCGAGCAACCTGTCGTCGTATCTCCTCGCGACGTCAAGCGCGGCATGCAGTTCTTCGCGATCCGTTGCCTTCGCGATGCCGACGCTCGACCCGGCATGGACGGGTTTGACGAAGACGGGGTAGCCGACGCCGTCTTCGATGAGACCCGCGATCGCATCGGCGTCGCGGTCCAGATCATCGACGGCGACCTCGACGTTCGGGACCGTCGGCAGGCCCGCGGCACGGAACACGTCGTTCATCAGCCGCTTGTCCATCCCGACCGCGGATGCCGCGACACCGGAGCCCGTGTAAGGCAAGCCCGCCATCTCGAGAAGCCCCTGAAGCGTCCCGTCCTCGCCGTAGGTCCCGTGGATCGAACACAGGACGACGTCCAGCGGAACGTGCCTCGACCCGCGCAACCGGCTTCCTGCCGCCACGAGACCTCCGGTCCCGCCTGGGACCACGCGTACCTCATCGCCCACCTCGTCCCAACGCTTAGTCCGGTAGACGTCGAGGTCGTTGAGCCCCGGCCCAGTCAGCCACGTCCCCTCGCGGGTGACGTAGATCGGTACCACGTCGTGGCCTTCGGCGAGCACCGCCATCGCCTGGTGCGCCGTGACGATCGACACGTCGTGCTCGACCGACCTGCCTCCGAAAACCACCCCGACTCGCATGGCCGGAGGCTACCCGTCTGCCTCTCGCCCGTCAGCCTTCGTATTGGTCGGGCAGGTCGTTCTCGAACAGGACCACGTCGCCGGGGCCTATCAGGCCCGGGAGTTTCGCAGTCGCTTCGGCGAGCGTGTCGACGGTGATCACATCGCCCCCACCGTCCACCCGGCGCGCTCCGGCAACGAGCGCGTCCCGGTTGAGCTTCGCAACGAAAACGACGGCATCGGCAACGCGGACGGCATGCTCGCCGAAGTCCTCGTTCGCTTCTCTTTGGAGGGGGCCGAGCTCGATGATCCCCGGCGTCACGACGACCTTCTTGCCGCCGGGCATCGCGCCGAGGACGTCGAGCGCCGCAGCAGCGCCGGCAGGATTCGAATTGAACGCGTCGTCGATGACCGTGATCCCTCCGGTCCCCTGGATCAGTTGCAGTCTGTGCTCGACCGGTTGCAGTCGTTCGATCCGCGCGGGCAAGTCATCTCGAGCCTCTCCCGCACTAACCGCGACGGCCACGGCCGCAAGGACGTGTCCGACCGCGTGCTTGCCCAGGAGACGCGTAGTCACCTGGATCGAGGCCCCGCCCCAGCGACTGTCGAAGATCGTGAAGGAGGTTCCGCTCGCGGACGTGGTGATGTCGCCGGCCGTGATATCCGGCGCACCCGCGGGATCGATCCCGTAGCGAACGACCTGCACGTGCTCGGTCTGATCCGCCAGCGCCCGAACCTCGGGATCGTCCACGTTCATCACGGCGATCCCGTCCGGCGGTAGGTCGCGGACGATCTCGTACTTGCCTCGTCGGATCGCATCCATCGACCCGAACCGGTCCAGGTGCGCAGGGCCGATGGCGGTGAGCACGCCGATGCGGGGACGAACGAGTTCCATCAGATCGGCGATCTCCCCTTCTTTGTACGCCCCCATCTCAGCGACGAAGTAACGGTGCTGCGGAGTGAGGTGCTCGTTGATCGCCCGCGTGAGACCGAGCGGGGTGTTGAACGAGCCTGGCGTCGCCAGCGCGACCTCCGGTCCACCGAGCAGCGTCGCGATCGCGAACTTCGTCGAGGTCTTTCCGAACGATCCCGTGACCCCAATGACGACGGGGGCGAGGCCTGCAAGCCGCCGTCTCGCCCTCGTCTTGAAACGCGCGTTCACCATGGCTTGAACCGGCGCCATGACGATGTCGGCTCCTACGAGCACGACCGGCGTCCCCAAGAAAACGAGGACCGTGGCGAGCCCCCACGTCACGACATCGGCGGGAAAACCGTCGAGCCAGACATGAGCGAGACCCGCCGGGACCAGGATCGCCAGAACCGATAACGCGAGCGCCGTTACGAGGATGCGCCACGCGCGGCCGGTCATCACGAGCGGCTTTTTGTCGGTCGAAGGCGCCAGGAACAGGGCCCGTTTAGCGTTGTCGCGGCACCATCGGAGGAACCGCTGTCGTTTGTAACCCTCTAGCTGGAAGACGTGCAGAGCGCGTCGCAACCGGAAGTACTGCCACGCTCCGAACGCGGGGACAAGCCCGTAGATGATGATCCAAAGAAGAACGGTGTAGCCCGAGAACGGATCGGATCTACCCACCTTCGCCTCCGAAGAAATGTCTTACGACGCGGCAGAAGCGCTCTCCCTCATCGAGATAGGCGAAATGACCTGCCCCTTCGAAGACGACGAGTCCCGCGTCCGGGATCAGCTTCTCCATCTCCTTTCCATGCACCAACGGCGCGGCATCGTCCTCGCTCCCCCACACCAGCAAGGTCGGCGATTTGACCCGGGGGAGGAGCTCGCGGAAGTCCTCGTTCACGACCTTCACGAGGATCGGCCGAAGCTCGCCCGCTTCTTGGTAATCGCTCGACGCGATGCGCTTGTAGAGGGCGCGTTTGAATGCGGCGCCGGGGGGGCCGAGTTTCCCCGCAACGCGACCCGCTCGGCTTGCGACGCGTTTCACACGAGCTGCTGCCGACGGCGGTGTGCGTAGTCCGGGCGATCCGACGAGGACGAGCTTGTCCACGAGCTTCGGATACACCGACGCGAGATAGAACGACACCTTCGCTCCGAAGGAGTGGCCGATGAAATGCGCTCGTTCGACGCCGAGCTGCGAGACGAGGTCACGCGCGAACGTTGCATAGTCCGGGGTTCCCCATGCGCCCTGTGGCAATGGAGAATCCCCGAAGCCGGGGAGGTCGATGGCGATGACGCGGTGGCGGGGGCCGAGGCAGCGAATCACCGGCATCATCGATTCGATCTTGCCGCCCCATCCATGAAGGACGACGACCGGGACCCCGTCGCCCTCGTCTAGAACGCGCGCCTTCTGACCGTTGACTTCGAGCGTCTGCATGACAGGAGTATCCCCGGCGCGGTGTGGCGATCTAACGGTTCTTCTTCACGAATCCCGTCGCCGCGTCATCGCGCGTGAGGGCGGCGGGGCCGAACACCTCTTCAGTCGACACTTCGTCGAGCAGATCGCTCATGATCTTGCGCGCTGCGACAAGCGTGCCCTCGATCGCTTCCTTAGCTTTGTCGTTATCGCCGAGATCGAATGCGTATTTCGCGACCGCCAGACCTTGGACGACGTTGTCGTTGATCTGTAAAGCCTGCTGCTTGCGGATCTGCGCCTCGGCGAGCTCGCGACGCATCTCCGTGGCGCGCACTCGTTCGAGTGCAAAATTCGTCAAGACGCCCAGCGCACCGAGTAGCTCGACTTCGTCTCGTCCGAAAAACGACGTGTACGGAGCGGTCTTCACGACTAAGGAGCCAAACGCAAAATCGAGTTTCGTGAGACATTCGCGGGTGAACGCGGCGTCATCCAAGTTAGGTACGTCGGCCCACTCGATCGTGTCGGCGCCGTACGAGCCGATCACGCGTCCGTCCGGACCCAGCATCGCGACGCCCTGCGCGCCAACGACGGTCGCGGCATGCGGTAGCAGCCCCTCGACAACTGCCTCGTCGGTAACCGACCCCATCAGGTCGATGACTGCTCGACGCATATTCTCTTCGGACTCGCGACGCCACAGCGCCCGTAGAAACGTCGGCGGCGCAAACGCGAGATAGAACATCCCCGCGCTCAGTAAGGCGCAGCTGAAAGCAGCGATGTCTGCAGCGGCATCGTCGCCAGAGACCGACAACGCGATGATCAGTGCAACTGTCAATATCGACGCAGCGATCGACAGCAGCCTCATGCGTTTACGCGTGACTGCGGGCTGGCCCGAACCTCCTCGCCAGAACCGGATCGCGACAAGAACCGAACAGAGCGCCCACTGAAACAGGAGCGACAGAAGGAACAGCCGGTAGGTGAATGGCTCCGGCTCGTTGTCCGCGGGGAAGCCTGGCGCGAAGACTGCCCACAGGAAGACCACGCCCGTTGCCCCTCCCGCTACCCAATCCGCAATGGACGCTCCCGGCGCGAAAGACGCGGCAACGCGGTACAGGAAATACGGGAATAAAACGATGATTGCTATGACGAACGTGTCGAGAAATTCCCAGAGCGGTGATCCCTCCTCGGGGAGCCGGCTCAGGACCAATGCAAGAGCCAAGTCGGAGAACGCGAGAGATGTCCAGAAAGCCGGCTTGTCGCGGCGCCTCAACCACAGACGAAAACTGATGAGCCCAAGCAGTGCGAAGGCGATCAGCGTCGCCCAGCGAAGAAACGCGGCGAACCCTTCCATCATCTAATAGTCGCACTTGACGCACTCGTGTGTCGCCTCTACGCACGATTGCGTAGAGGCTGTGTATTGCGGTTGGTGGACTCACGGATGATGCTGCGTGACATGGCGATAAGGGTGCTGCTCGTGGACGACGTCCCCGATCTGCGCACCCTTTTTCGGAAGGCGCTGTCCCATGACGACCGCGTCTTGGTCGTCGGTGAAGCCGCCGACGGCATCGAAGCGATCGAGAAAGCTCTCGAGTTACGGCCGGACGTGATCCTGCTCGACCTCGCTATGCCTCGACTCGACGGGATGCGGGCGATCCCGCGGCTCCACGAGGCTGCCCCCGGGACCCGCATCCTGGTTTTCTCTGGTTTCTCGAGCACCAAGCTGGCGCGGCGAGCGATCGAATCCTGCGCCACCGGCTTCATCGAGAAGGGCCTTCCGCCCCACGAGCTGGGCGACGTCATCGAGAAAGTCATGCTGAGTCCCGCTAAATCCGGCTGCGACGCACAACCTGCGTAGGTAGTAACCGGCCCGAAATCCGGCTTTTTCTGCTCCAACAGGAGCAACCTTTACCCCTGAGCAGCGTCTGACTAAGACGCAGACCTCAGTGGAGGGCCGGGGAATGGACAGAAGTCGGATGCGCGACGCTCTGCGCGGCGCAAGCGAATGGACCGCTGAGAGAGTTTGGGCGCTCGGATACTTCATCAAGCTGACACTCGCGTCGCGCTACTAGCGAGCGCGTTCAGAACTAAAGAAGCACTCCGACCGCGGCGCGGCAGCTACGCGGCTCGCGTTGCGACATGCCCGCGATGGCGCCTACGCCGAGCCCGCAAGCGCTGACGACAGGCGCTTGAAAGCGCGACGCGAAGGCAGCGCACACGATTGGGTATGAACCCGTGATGGCCGCGATTTCCTCCGCCTCCGTAGTCGATGCCGTCGAGATGCTGCGCGTTCGGCTGCACGACGCCCGTCTCGCTCTCGAGATACCGGGGGCCGACGAATCGCGGAGGCAACGCGACGAGTTGATCGGACAGATCGACGACTACGTGCTGCCGCGACTGGAACAGCTCGGCGCCCCACTCGTGGTCGTGATCGGCGGATCTACGGGAGCAGGGAAATCGACCCTCCTGAACAGTCTCATCGGCGACGAGGTATCGCCCTCGGGCGTTCTCCGCCCCACTACGACTACGCCGGTGCTCGTCTGTAATCCCGCGGACCGCTCATGGTTCGCCGACGACCGGATACTCGGCGGTCTCCCGCGGCTGACCGGCACGGTCAAGCAGGGCGCCCACGGGTTGTTCCTCGTCCTCGACGACGACATCCCACCAGGACTAGCACTACTCGATGCACCCGACATCGACTCGGTGGTCGAACGCAACCGGGAGCTGGCGACTCAGTTGTTGGCTGCAGGCGACCTGTGGTTATTCGTGACGACCGCGGCGCGTTACGGCGATGCGGTGCCGTGGGATTACCTGCGGAAAGCGCGCGAGCGAAGCACCGCCGTGGCTCTCGTGCTGAATCGCGTTCCGCCGGAGGCGGCCACGGACGTCCCCGCTCATCTCGACGAGCTCCTGCGCACGAACCGGCTCGATGCGCGCGTTCTGGTCATCGCCGAAACTCACTTGAGAGACGGCCGGATACCAGACGAAGACCTGGCCCCCGTTCGGAGGTGGCTGCAGGAACTTGCCGACCCTGGAGCGCGGGCCGCGGTCGTTCGCCAGACCCTCGATGGTGCTCTCGGGAGCCTGCCATCCCGGGTCGAGCGCGTCGCGGCTCACGTCGACGCGCAGCGCACCGCCGGCGAAGGATTAGCCGAGGCGGCCGACGCGGCTTACGCAGCGGCTCTTGAAGAGATCGAACGAGGACTGGCAGAGGGTCCGCTGCTGCGCGGTGAGGTGTTAGCCCGGTGGCACGAATTCATCGGCACGGGAGACCTGATGCGCAGCGTCCAGGGTGCGATCGGCCGCGCGCGGGACCGGTTGAAAGATACGTTGCTGGGTCGCCCGCCGGTCGATGTCGAGGTCCGCGCCGCTATCGAACAAAGCATAGAGACCCTCGTTATCGCCTCGTGCGAGAAAGCCGAAGAGCGGGCTCGCGACGCGTGGCGGTCCGACCCCGCCGGCCGCGCATTACTTGACGCAGGACTCGTTCGCGAAAGAGCTACCGCCGAATTGAACGAGTCGATCGACCATGAGGTCCGGGCATGGCAGCGCGGGGTATTCGAGCTCGTTGCAGCCGTAGGCGCATCGAAGCGCCTCGCAGGGCGCGTTGTCTCGATCGGTGTGAACGCCGTGGGGGCCGCGCTGATGATCGTCGTGTTCGCGCAGACCGGCGGACTGACGGGCGGAGAAGTCGTCGTCGCCGGCGGCAGTGCCGCGCTGAGCCAGCGACTCCTGGAAGCGCTGTTCGGCGACCAAGCGGTGCGCGATCTGACTACGAAGGCGCGCACCGATCTGCTCGCTCGCCTGCAGGGGATCATCGAGTCGCAGTCGGCGCGCTTCCACCTCCCCGCTCGGGATGCGATCGATGACCCTGCGTTGGCCGACGACCTCCGCGCTGCAGTGAGCGCGGTCGAAAAAGCGCGGGAAGAAGGGTGAAAACCGCAGCCCGGCGCGACCCGGCCGAACTGGATCGCAAACTCGCCGCTTTGCGCGTCGCGGCGGACAACGCCGAGGGACGCCTCGACGACTCCGACGTCCGCT
>JAHWJK010000096.1 GCA_019348445.1 Actinomycetota bacterium
TTGAAGACGGGGTGACCCACCTCGATCGAGACGACTTCGCTCTTGTACGGCTTTGGACCCTTTTTCTTCTTTCCTGCGACCGCGCTGCTGGGAGCAACGACGATGGCGAGGGCGGCGGCTACTGCGATCAGTTTTCTCATGGTGCAGAGATTCGCTCCACCATCCATGGTTCCTGCATGGGGGTTTAGGTTCCCGCGATGCCTGCGGAGATCTATGCCGTCCGACATGCCGAGACCGTCCTCGGCGAGCGGGACATAGTGAATGGGGACCCCTCGGTCGAGAACCCGTTGACCGAACGCGGGCGGCAGCAGGCACGTGACATCGGGGCTCGTCTTGCTACGGTCGACCTCGGCATCTGCATCACGACCGAGTTCCAGCGGACCCACGAGACCGCCGACCTGATCCTCGCCGGGCGCGACGTCCCCCGCCTCGTGATCGCCGCCCTCAACGACCCGCGCCAAGGGCAGTTCGAAGGCGAGAGCTTCGCGAGCTACGCCCGGTGGATGGACCAGAGCGGGATCGAAGATGCGATCCCGGGAGGCGGCGAGAGCCAGATCGACTGCGTCACCCGCTACGCCGGTGGATGGCGGACGGTCGCGGAGAAGGCAGACCTTCCCGTGCTCGTAGTCGCGCATGCGTTCCCCATCAGCGTCGCGCTCACCATCCACGACGACGAACCACCGTTCCTCCGGCGCAACTACGAGCGCGATCCGGCCTTCGCCGAGGTGAACGTGCTCGACCCCGAACGCCTGAAGCGGAGCCTCGATGTCCTCGAGTGGGAGTTGCGCGCCTACGCCACCCGCTAGACCGCGGTCTCTTCGACGCCCGCGTCTGACGCACCGGCCGTGTCGCCGACCGTCCCTGCGACGAGGACGTCGTCCCCGACGACGTGAACGGAGCGGTCGGTCAGCACGAGCCCTTCTGCAACCGACCTGGTTCCGAGATCTCCTACCCCTTCCGTACCGCTACCGAGGAGCTTCGGCGCGACCGACACGACGACACGATCGACGAATCCTTCCCGCAGCAGTGACGTGATCACTTTCGCACCGCCCTCGACCAGCACCGAGTTCACGCCCATATCGCGCAACAACGCCAACGCCGACGCGAGATCGACACCGTCGCCGCACCTGGTCGCGACGCGAACGCCGGCCCCCTTGCTCTCGACGAGGTCACGTTTGTCTCGCGACGAACGTTCTGTCGTGACGACGAGTGTGGCGCCGTCGTCGTTGAGAACCTTGGCGTCGGCCGGGATCCGCAACGTCGAATCCAAGATCACGCGGATCGGTGATGCACCGGCCACCATCCGAACCGTCAGCTGCGGATCGTCGGCGAGAACGGTCCCGACTCCAACCATGATCGCGTCGCAGCGCGCCCGCAGCGCGTGCGCCACCGCGCGTTCTTCCTCGCTGCTGATCCACTTCGAGTCACCGGTCGCGGTCGCGATACGCCCGTCGAGGCTCTGTGCGTACTTGACGACGACGAACGGTCTCTCGGCGTGCGGACTCATCGGACCCAGCAGGTCGGAGACATCCGCCGGCACCGTAGGTACCTCGTCCAGACGACCTCCGAGTGGGTTCGCGTGCCCCAATCGATCGCGTTTGGTCGACAGATAGGTCAGGTTCCGCGTGTGGGATGCGATCGGCAGCGGCTCGACGGCAGCGACGTCGACTCCGTGCTCCGCAAGGGCCTCAACCTTCGAGGGATTGTTGGTGATCAAGCGGATGCTTCGCACGCCGAGAGACTTGAGCACCGCGGCGGCGTCGTCGTAGCGGCGCGAGTCAACGGGAAGCCCGAGGTGCAGATTCGCGTCGACGGTGTCAGACCCGCCGTCTTGCTCGACATACGCCTTCAGCTTGTTCACGATGCCGATGCCACGACCTTCGTGGCCGGTCGCGTACACGAGCACACCTCTTCCTTCGGCAGCGATGCGTCTCAGCGAGGTGCGGAGCTGGATGCCGCAATCGCATCGCAGAGAGCCAAAGGCATCGCCGGTAAGACATTCCGAGTGCACGCGTGCGAGGACCCGCTCGGCATCCCGCACACGACCCGCTATAAGCGCTATGTAGACGTACCCGCCGGAGGTTTCGAACGCGTGGGCGTGGAATTCGCCGAACGGCGTGGGTAGCACCACGCGCGCGACTTCAGAGATAGATGACAGAGTTACCCCTCCGCGCTGTTGGATACCAGGACCGGCAGCTTCGTCTTACCGCCTCGAGAAGGGTACGTCAGCATCGTGAGAGCCCGGGCCGTCGAGTTCGTAGCGCCCCGTAGCGTCAGGGTCACCGATGTGGACGTAGCGGACCCTCGTAATGATGACGTCGTCGTTCGGACGTTGTTCTCTGGGATCAGCTCCGGCACCGAAACGCTCGCGTTCAACGGTGACATAGACCCCGATCTGGAACTCGACGAATCGATCGACTCGCTCAAGGACACGTTCACGTTCCCGTTCCGATACGGCTACAGCTGTGTCGGCGTGGTCGAGTCCGCTGTCGCCGGCCTCCAGGAAGGCCAACTCGTGTTCTGCCTGCATCCACATCAGAGCGTCCTCGTACGTCCTGCACCGGAGATGGTCGTTGTAGACGGCATCGATCCGCGCCTCGCGACGATGTTGCCTCTGGTCGAAACCGGGTTGCAGATAGCGCTCGACGCCGCCGTCGATCGGAGCCCGGTCGTCATAATCGGGCTCGGCGCGGTCGGGATGATCGCGGGAGCCGTTCTCGCGCAAACTGGTGTGGAGGTCGTGGGGGCCGAGCCGCTGCGGTCGCGGCGACGGGTCGCGCAGGACTTCGGCATCGAAGCCGTCGCACCGGAGGATGCTCCTAGCGACGTCCCGCTCATCATCGAATGCACCGGCAACCCGCGCGTGCTCGCTCGCGCCCTCGATCTTCTCGAACACGAAGGCACCGCGCTGGTCGCGTCGTGGTACGGGGAGAAGGAGGTCGCCCTGCCGCTCGGCCGGGCTTTTCATCGCCGTCGACTCACGATAACGAGCACGCAGGTGTCGTCGATACCGCAGGCGCTGCAGGACAAGTGGACGTTCGAGAAAAGAACCGCACGTGCTGTGGAGTTGATGACTCAACTGCCACTCCACCTGCTCGCTACGCACACCTTCCCCCTAGAGGAGGCACAGCGCGCCTTCGAAGCTGCAGATTCTGCTGCAGACGGCTTGATCCACGCAGCATTGAGCTACGCCTAGTCTTCGTTCCATGTTCGAGGCCGGAGTGGTCGCGCATTTCGACGCGCAGCACGTCATGCACGGGATGGAAGGTCCCGAAGGCGTCTTGCACTCGCACGATTACAGGATCGACGTCACGGCGAGGAGAGCGACGCTGGACGAGCTCGGCATGGTCGTCGATCTCGACATCCTGCAGGGGGCCGTCGAGGACGTCGTCGATCGGGTCAAGGGCCGGAACCTCGACGACGTCATCGTCCCTCGCGATACCGAATCGGTCACCGTCGAGGCACTTGCCTTGTGGATCCATCACCAAGTGAGCCACGCCATCGCCACCTCGGGCGTCGAGGACCTGCACGTGAGGGCGTGGGAGACCGACGCCGCGTTCGGCGGTTACGCCGCCGCGCCGTAGGCGGCCAGGCACCTGCGCGCGCACTTGTCCCACGTGAATCCCTCGAGCACGAGGTCCCTCCCGGCCCGCCCCATGCGCGCCGCTTTCTTGGGATCTCCGAGCAGATCCTCGATCGCCGATCGCAATTCCTGTTCGTCGCCCGGTTCGACGAGATAACCGGTCTCGCCGTCGCGGACGACCTCGGGGACGCCTCCCGTCCGAGTCGCGACGACAGGCGTCCCCGAAGCCATCGCTTCCAGTAGCGATAAGCCGAGCAACTCGGATATCTCGATGCGTCTCCCGTAGCAAGTGACGTTCACCGACGGCAGCACATACACCCGTGCGCGGCGGTAGAGCTCGGGCAGCCGCTGCTCGTCGATCTCGCCCGCGAAGCCGACGTCCTTTCCCCGCGCAAGATCGTGCAGAAGCTGCGGGTACGCGTTCTCGGGCGGGTCGGGGTCGTGCCCGGCGGTGCCGGCGATCGTGAGGCGGACGTCAGGCGGGATCGCGCGAAGCAACCGGTCGATCCCTTTGTGCGGCGTGATCCGCCCGACGAAGAGGACGCCTTCCCTGGTTCCGTCGTCGGGGCAGAACCTATGGGGGTCGCAGCCTCCATAGATGATGTGAGTCCGTTCGGGGGGCGCGGCGAGGGTCGTCGCAGAGAACTCCGACACCGCCAAGAACGCATCGAACATCCTTGGGAGAAGTCCGAACCAGCCGCCGCCGCCCAAGCCGTGGTCGGTGACCACCAACGCCTTCGAGGTCGGGACCGTCAGAAGCGCCGTGATGCGACTCGCCGCGCTCCTCATATGGTGAGCGTGAACGACATCCGCTTTCTTGAGCTGCGCGCGAAGACCGCGTGCGACGGGATGGACGGGGTGCCCCTTGAGTAGAGCGATCCTCTTCAGTGTCACGATCTCGAGGTCGTCCTCGCGGCGCGTCTCGGTCGTCGTTCCGAACGTGACGAGCTTCGTCGGCGTCAGACGAGACATCGCGCGCGCGAGCTCGTACGGATACCTCTCGCCGCCGCCGAACATCCCGGCCGCGCCGAATGCCGTTGGAGCTACGTGAGTGACTCTCATGCGTGTCTGCCTCGTGACGCTCGGCGATCCGGAAACACTTACCGGCGGTTACCTCTATCACCTGCGGATGGCCGACCTCGCACCGGCCCGCGACGCGGAGCTGACGTTCTTTTCGTTCCCCGATGGTTTCTTCCCGGCCCCCGTCCTTGCCGGACGGCGCATGGTCGAGGCAGCCGCATCCTGCGACGTGGTCGTGATCGATTCGATCGCCGCCTGGTGTGCCGCTCCGTGGCTTGGTCGCGTGGACGTCCCGATCGCCGGGATGCTGCATCAACTTCCGGGCGGCATGGACCAGCGTGGACTACGCCGCGCTCTGCAGGCACCCCTCGACCGCCGTGCGTACCGACAGATGGCGAAGATCCTCGTCGCCAGTGACGCGCTGAAGACCGACCTGGCGCGGGAGGTGGATCCGGCGCGGCTCGTCGTCGTGGCGCCGGGCCGCGATGTCGCGACGCCCGAGCGCGACATCGACGACATCACCCGCGGTCGAAAGATCGCTCTTCTCGCGGTAGGGAACTGGGTCGAGCGGAAAGGGATCCTCGAGCTGCTCGATGCCGTCGCGGAGTTGCGGCCGGATCTCGCAACGCTCCATCTCGTTGGACGCCGCGACGTCGATCCGACCTATACGAGCCGCGTCGAGCAACGGATCGCGACGCTGGGCGACCGGATCGTGATTCACGGACCGGTACCGAAAGAAGAGGTTGCCGCGATGTATCGCGCCGCCGACGCGTTCGTTCTTCCGAGTCTCGAGGAACCGTATGGGACGGTGTACGGCGAAGCCATGGCGTCCGGGCTACCGGTGATCGGCTGGGACGCGGGGAACCTCCCCCACCTCGCCGAACACAACGTCAGTGGACTCATCGTCCCGCCCGGGGACGTGCAGGCTCTGACGAGAGCTCTCGGCCAGATCGCGACCGACGACGAGCTTCGCGCGCGGCTTGCACGCGGTGCGATCGAACGCGCCCGGTCGCTCCCGACCTGGGAGGAGACCGCCGACAAGTTCTTCGGCGAGTTGCGGAGTCTGACTACGACTTGATCGCGCGGATCCCGTCGGCCAGCGCACGCTGATAGACCCACAGGTCGCCGCCGAACGTAATCATGCGGAAACCTCGATCGATCCAGCGCTTCGCTTCGTCGACGGTCAGCGCGAGGCACGCGAGGACCTTGTCGTGTTCTGTCGCCGCCGCCACGATGCGATCTACGGAATCGGTGAACCGGTCGTCTTCGAACGACCCCGGGATCCCCAGGAAACTCGTCAGGTCGAAGTGGCCCAGGAACAACACGTCGATACCGTCGACGGCCGCGATCGCTTCCGCGTTCTCGACGCCACCCGAAGTCTCGATCTGCGCGATGGTCAGAACGTTCTCATTCGCGCTCGCAACCTTCTTCGAGATATCTCCACCGGCGTAGTCGTCGTGCGCGATGCCGAACGCGGCCCCCCTGCGCCCTTCGGGCGGATAGTGGGCCGAGGCAGACAATGTCTGAGCCATCTCTGCGGTCTCGACCATCGGCACCATGACGCCTCTCGCACCAAGGTCGAGCTGTTGACCGACCAGGTACGGCAGGTTCGCAGGGACGCGCACGATCGGCGTGATCGT
>JAHWJK010000018.1:0-15348 GCA_019348445.1 Actinomycetota bacterium
CTCCGGGCAGTTTCATCTTCCCGCCCTTGCCGCCGGACAGCTGTTTCATCATCTTGCGCACTTGTTCGAACTGTTTCACGAGGTGGTTGACATCCCGGATCGTCGTTCCCGATCCCTGAGCGATGCGCGTGCGCCTCGACGACTTGATGACCGAGGGATTGTTGCGCTCCTCTATCGTCATCGAGCGGATGATCGCCTCGATCTTGGGCAACTGTTTGTCGATGTCCGCATCGCCGATCGGGAGCTTCGACATGCCCGGCATCATCCCCATGATCTGCGAGATCGGGCCCATCTTCTTCAGCGCTTGCATCTGAGCCAGGAAGTCCTCGAAGGTGAAATCCGCTTTTCGGAGCTTCTCCTCCATCTTCTTGGCTTCCGCTTCGTCGAAGGCAGACTCCGCCTTCTCGATGAGCGTCATGACGTCTCCCATCCCGAGGATGCGGTCCGCCATCCGGTCGGGATGGAAGGGCTCGAGATCCGAGAGCTTCTCGCCGACGCCCGCGAACTTGATCGGTCTCCCGGTGACGTAAGCCATAGAGAGAGCGGCGCCGCCGCGCGCGTCGCCGTCGAGCTTCGTAAGTACGACGCCCGTTACCTCGACCTCCGCAAGGAACGCTTCCGCAACGTTCACGGCGTCCTGGCCCGTCATCGCGTCACAGACGAGAAGCGTCTCGGTCGGCGCGACCACCTTCGATACGTCGCCGAGCTCGGCCATGAGCTCCGGATCCACGTGCATCCGGCCCGCGGTGTCGACGATCAGGTCGGTATGCCCCTCGACCTTCGCGTGCGCGAGGGCGCGACCGGCGACACCGGGAGCATCCTGCGTCCCGCTCTCGGCATAAACGGGAACCTGGACCTGAGTTCCGAGCTGCTGCAGCTGGCTGATCGCGGCGGGTCGTCTCAGGTCACAAGCCGCGAGCAACGGCTTACGGCCTTGTTTCTTCAGAAGATTGGCGAGCTTTCCGGCGGCCGTCGTCTTACCCGATCCCTGCAGCCCCGCCATCAGGATCACGCGCGGGATCGACGGCGAATGTTCGAGACCGACGTGCTCCTTGCCGATGACATCGATCAACGCGGCGTGGACCAGCTTGATCACCTGCTGCGCAGGTGTGAGGCTCTTGTGGATCTCCGCCCCCGCGGCACGCTCGCGCACGTCGTTGACGAACGCCTTGACCACTTTCAACGAGACGTCTGCCTCGAGCAGCGCGAGGCGGATCTCCCGCAGGACCTCGTCGACCTGCTTCTCGTTGAGGCGGCCGCGCGCGCGGAGCTTCGTGAAGATGTCGTCGAGTCGCGAGCTCAGGGAGTCGAACATCTACCTAGCGTACGGGGAGTCTCAGATATCCAGCACCGTCACGGCGAACAGGACCAGCGCGACCGAAAGCAAGATCGCGTTCATACGGAACGACCACTCACGGCTCTGGAAGTGCGTATAGACGAGGTCGCCGCGTACCAACATCACGAGATCGATCACCACGACGAGGACCATCGCGCCGAAGATCACGGCACGGCTATCGATCCCGGTTCGCACCACGAAGACCATGAGCAGGGTCGCGACCAGGAGCGCGCCCTGGATCCCTTTCCGGACGTTCAGTCCGGGGCCGGCCGCCCCGCCCGCTCGGTGTCTCGCGGCGTCCCTATCGGCCACGTCAGGTCACCTTAGCGATCACTCCTGCGGTCACCATCGCGGCACCGGCGATCGCAAGCGCGGAGTGGGCGGCCAGTTGCATAGGACGAGAATCGATGAACACGTGCTCGAGCCGGCCGCGGAGTGTCCAGATGACGTCGAGCGTGCCGGCGACCAGCAGCGGCACGCCGATCCCGATGAGGAACTCGGCCCCCACGTCGTCGCGATCGACCGTCATGTTCTTGATGAACAAGAACGCCCCGAGCACCGAAGCCGCCTTGACGACGAGCCGGGCCTTCTCGTGTTGCGCGATCGGTCGGCGGTAGTTGGCCTCCCTGTCCGAGGGGTCCTTCTCCCACGGCAGACGAAGTCGCGGCTCGTTCACTGGGTTGCCATGATCGCGCCCGCGGCGAGCAAGCCGGCACCTAGAAAACCTTGACCGACGAGCATCATGCTCAACCGATCTTTCCTGAACGTGGTCGCCTTTTCGATGATCGCCCAATCGAGCATGACGAACCCGATCCAGACCAGGAGCGCCGCCCCGACGGGCTCGCCGACGATCCGGTAGATGACGTAGCCGATCACCACCGACGCGATCCGCAACGGGATCCGGACCCGCTCGGGAAGCGGCGGCGTCGGTCCCTCGGGCTTCGTCATCCGCGACCGAGGTACGTCGACAACCCGTCGCGGAGAGGCACCGGCTCCATCCCCACCACAGCGCGCAGGGCGGTGAGATCGACAAGACCGTCCTGAACGGCGAACTCGACGCCCCCGGGAGTCAGCGGCGGCTTCGGCAGCGCGCCGAGTGGAGCGGTCGCGATCTTCATCGCTGCCGTCGGCACCGGAAGGAGAACGCGCCGCTTCCCGATCACCTCGAGCATCGTGCGGACGACTTCGACCATCGTCATCGGTTCGGGGCCGCCGATCTCGATCACGCGGTTCCACGCGTCGTCTTTCGAGAAGATGGCCGCCGCGGCACGGCCGATGTCGGCAACGGAAACCGGTTGGATACGTTGATCTATGCGCCGAAGTCCGTCGTAGCGCGTCGGGATCGGCACGGCGGGAGAAAAGCGTGCGATCTTCACGAACTTGTTCAACGCCTTGTCTTCGGGCCCATAGGCCCACGACGGACGCAAGATCGAGTGATCGAGCCCCGACTCCTTGATGATGTCTTCGGCTCGACCCTTGGCCCGATACCAGGACTTGTCGCTGTTCGGGTGGACGTTCGCCCCGCTGACGTAGAAGAACCGGCCGACGTTCGCCCGCTGCGCTTCGTCGACGAGGTAGCTCGTTCCGGCGCGGTCGTACCGGTCGAACGTCAGACCCTTCCGCGGCTGTTCCATGGGGTAATTCGGGAACTGGACGGCGACCGCGACGGCGTCGTAACCGTCGAGGGTTCCTTTCAGCGAGTACGGGTCGGTGACGTCGCCGTAGATACCTTCGGCACCCGCGAGAGCACCGATGCGCGCCACCTTGCGGGGGTCGCGACCCATGACCGCCACGCGATGGCCGTCGTCGAGCAGCGCTCGGGAGATATGCCGCCCCAGGAACCCAGTTCCTCCGGCGACCACGATCCTCACGACAGAAGCGCGTCCACGAATGTCTTCGGGTCGAACGGCTCGATGTCGTCGATGGCTTCGCCCACGCCGATCAACTTGATCGGTATCCGGAGCGTTTGCTCGATCGCCAGCGCGATGCCCCCTTTGGCAGTGCCGTCGAGCTTTGTCAGGACGATCCCCGTTACACCCGAGGCTTCGGCGAATTCCCGCGCTTGCGTGAGTCCGTTCTGACCCGCGGTCGCATCGATGACGAGCAGCGCTTCGTGGACCTGCCCTTCCTTCTCGATGACCCTGCGAACCTTCGCGAGCTCGTCCATGAGCGGTGTCTTGGTGTGGAGCCGCCCCGCGGTGTCGACGAGCAGGACGTCGAGGTTCCGCGCTCTCGCGAACTTGTACGCGTCGTAGGCAACGGCGCCCGGGTCCGCGCCGTGCTGGTGACGTACCACCTCTGCACCGGCACGCTCACCCCATACGCCGAGTTGCTCGTCGGCGGCCGCGCGGAACGTGTCCGCCGCCGCCAGCGCGACCGTGCGGTTGCGCTCCTTCAGGTCTTTGGCGAGTTTCCCGATCGTCGTCGTCTTGCCGGTGCCGTTCACTCCCACGACGAGCCAGACGGTCGTCCCGGTCGGAGCGAACGCGAGGCCGCGGTCGAGATCGGTGTCGAACAGCTCGACGAGCTCGTCGGCGAGGAGCGCCCGGACGTCGTCGGCCGACGCGACACGTCGTTGTCTCGCCTTGTCTCTCAGGTCGTCGACGATCTTCGTCGCGAGGTCGACTCCTATGTCCGCCTGGATCAATGCGGCTTCTACGTCGTCCCACGTGTCGTCGTCCGGCGCGCCGTGGAACGCGTCGGCGAGGCGGTCGGAGAGGAACTTGCGGCTGCGCGACAGGCGCTCCCTGAGCGAGGGACGTTCCGCCACGGCGTCCTGCGGGAACTCCGGCGCGGTGGGTGGAGCACGGCGGGAGTCGGCCTCCGCGGTTGGTGCCGTCGTCGGTCCTTCTGCGGTGACCGTCTCCTCCGGCTTCGGGGGCGCGATCACCGGATCGGCATCCTTCGGCCGGCGCGTGCGATCGCGCCGCGTCGGCGCAAGGAAGAAAACGGCACCGAGGATCGCGACGAGAGCGACGCCTATGAGAAGTTCGGTAACGATGCCTTCGGGCATCCGGTCAGGCTAACTGCTCCATAACGAGAACTCAGACGCCGGCGGATTCCATCTTCTTCGCCACGACGAGCGAGACTCCGGCCTTGCCCATGCTGACACCGTAGAGAACATCGGCTGCTTCCATCGTTCGCTTCTGGTGAGTAACGATCAGGATCTGCGCTCTCTCTTCGAGCTCTTCCACCAGTCCGAGGAAACGTTGCAGGTTCACGTCGTCGAGCGCGGCTTCGACCTCATCCAACAGATAGAACGGCGACGGACGGGACCTGAAGATCGCGAACAGGAACGCGAGAGCGACCAGCGAGCGCTCGCCACCAGACAGCAGTGAGAGCTTGCGAACGTTCTTGCCCGGGGGCCGCGCTTCGACCTCGATCCCGGTCGTAAGCAGGTCCGTGGGGTCGGTGAGCTTCAACTTCCCCGATCCGCCGGGGAACAACCGGTCGAAGACGGCTTCGAACTCGCGTGCGACATCCTCGAATGCCTGCGCGAAGACTTCGACGATCGTGTCGTCGACCTCCTTGACGATCTTCATCAGGTCCCGCTTCGACGTCTTCAGGTCCTCGATCTGCGTTTCGAGGAACCGTTCGCGCTCCGCCAGTTCGTTGTATTCGTCTCCGGCGCGTGGATTCACGGGCCCGAGGCGGCGCATGTCGCGCTCGAGCTTCTCGAGCTCCTCACGCGCGCTGCTCTCGGCTTCCGCATCGAGCGCGGCGATGTCGAGGAGGGCGTCGACGGTCATCCCCCACTCCTCCATCGCGCGCTCGCCGAGTGCTTCGGTACGCGCCCGTGTCTGAGCGCGCTTCACTTCGGCTTCGTTGCGCTTGCGCGATACCTCTTCGAGGTTCTGGGCAAGCTCCCGTTCGCGTGTCCGCATCGATGTCAGTCGGCGTTCGCCTTGTTCGGCGGCATCGTGCGCGCGTTGGGCGCGAGCGTCCGCGTCTACACCCCAGCTGTCCGCTCGCGCTGCGGCCATGCGCGCACCCTGCGCCACATATGACGCCTTGCGTTCCGCGGCGGCAAGAGTCGCCCGCAGGTCCTCGAGGCCGGCAAGCGCCTTCTGCGCATCGGCGATGCCGGCTTCGGCTTCTTCGAGCCGGAGCTGTGCCGCGAGCGCCCTTTCCGCCGCGGTCCTTGCTTGCATCTCGATCTCACCGCGACGGCTTTCGACCTTCGAGGATTCGATCCGAGCCTCGGCAAGTACGCGTTCGGCTTCGACGCGTTTCGCGGCGGCTTCGTCGCTAGCAGCTTTGTGAGCCGGGATCGCCGCGCGATGTTCGGCAGCGTCGCGTTCGGCGGACGCGAGAGCTTCCCGCGCTCGCGATAGTTCGTCGTCCAGGGCCGCCAGCTCTATCTCGCGCGCGTCGAGCTGACGTCGCGACCCGGCCAGGCGTTCTGCGGTGCCGGACAGCAGCGCGTCGAGCCGACGGAGCTCTTCGTCCTCGCGCGCAACGTCCTGCCACCGTCTCTCGACCGCGCCGTCGGCCTCGGCGAGGATCGCAGCTGCTTGCTCTTCGTCGCCGCGCACTACCTCCAACATCCGGCGCGCGTCCTGCAGCAGCGGCTGGATCCGAGCCGCGACGTGCGGTTCCTCGGCGAAGAGTCCCGTCACCTCTTCCAGAGCGTTCACGCGTGCATCGGCGGCGGCAAGATCCGCTTGCGTCTTGCCCAGCCGCGACCGGAGCATCTCTGCCCGCTCGCGCTCCTGTTCGAGGCGCGTCTCCGCCTCCGCGGCGCGCTCGGTCACGCGATCGAGGTCGGACTCGAGACGGTGAACGTCGACTTCGGCTGCAGCGGCAGCTCGCTTCTCTTCCTCGAGGGCGTGTTCCATCGCTTGTCGCCGCTCGAGAACCGAACGCACGCGCGCCTCTATCGACCCGAGCGTCGCCCGTCCGGCGGCTTCGTGACCCTCGGCTCGAACGAGAGCTTGCGCCGCCGTCGTCTCCTGGACGCGGACGCGGTTGAGCACCGCTTCGGCGTCTTCGACAAGAGCCCGCGCCGCGATCGCCTCGCGCGTCGCGAGATCTGCCTGTTCGCGCGCCTCGCCCGCCGCGGTGGACAAGCCGGCCAGGTCGGCATTCCATCGTTGCGCCTCGTGTTCGAGGAGCCTGATGCGCTCGCGGTAGCCCTCTTCGGTCTCGGCCGCGAGTCGGGCGGCGATCCGCGCGGCGCGCTCGTCCGCGAGCCGAGCCAGCGCAGCGAGGCGGTCTCCGGCGCGCGACAGTCCCGTCGCTACCTGCCGCGCTCGTTCCGCCGCCCGTGCGAGATCTTCTCGGTCCCCCGCGGCGCTCTCTAGTTGAGCACGGAGGCTCGCGAGTTCTTCGGTCAGCAGCGCAGCCCGATGCGCCTCGGCCGCGGGATCAGACGTCGCCTCTTCGGCGGCGAGGCGGTGGATCTCCGTCGCCGCGAGGCTCTGCTTGAGTTCCTGTTGGCGCGAGACGAGCTCGGAGAACATCGCGGCGGCAGACGCCTGCCGCTTGAGCGGGCGGATCGCGCGCCGGAGCTCCGTGAGAACGTCGTTGAGGCGGAGCATGTTGTCGTCGACCCGCTCGATCTTGCGAACCGCACGGTCCTTACGCTTGCGGTACTTGCCGATCTGCGCGGCCTCTTCGATGAAGTCACGCCGTTCTTCTGGCCGGGCGTGGAGAACCGCGTCGAGCTGCCCCTGCCCGACAACGGTGTGGATGCTGCGCCCGATGCCGGTGTCCGACAGCAGCTCGGTGATGTCGAGGAGCCGGCACGGCGCGCCGTTGATCTTGTATTCGGATGCTCCGGCCCTGTCCGTCGAGCGAGAGATCGTGACCTCGCTCAGATCGAGAGGCAGGATCCTTGCGGAGTTGTCGAGCGTCAGTTCGACCTCGGCCATCCCGAGCTTCGGACGACCGGCAGACCCGGCGAAGATGACGTCTTCCATCGACCCGCCGCGGAGACTCGACGGCGCCTGGGAGCCGAGTACCCACGACAGCGCATCGGCGATGTTGGACTTCCCGGACCCGTTCGGGCCCACGATGACGTTGACGCCTTCTAGGAACTCGAGCACCGTCGGGTCGGCGAACGACTTGAACCCAGACAGGCGCAACCGCCTGACAAACATGCGCCTCACCCTATAGAGGGGCCGCCCACGAATGAGGTATTTGGGGCGGGCGGGTGGCTCAGGTGCCGAGCGCCTCTATCTGATCTTGAACGTCTTCTCGTTCTTCGGGGGCTCGCGGTCTACCTGGACGTTCATGACGCGAGCGCCCTTCGGTCCGGCTCGACAGAGACCGACGACCCGATACACCTCGTCCCTCGGGCCTTCGAGAACCGCTTCCACACGCCCGTCGGGCAGGTTCCGAACCCACCCGGTGACGCCTTGCTCGTTGGCTTTGTCCGCGATCTCTTGCCGGAAGTTCACACCCTGAACCTCTCCCGACACGAACACGTGAACGCGGGTTCTGTCCTCCACCTATTCCTCCTGAACCGTCATGACTGACACTGCGCGCATAGATAAACCGGCTTGCCGTTGAACTCCTCCTCGACGATCGCCGAGCGGCAGCGCCGGCACGGCTCGCCGACGCGTTCGTAGACCTTGAGCTCCAGCTGGTACTGCCCCGGATCACCGTGAAGATCGGTGAACTCATGCGGCCCCCAGCTCGTTCCGCGGAGCCGAACCGCGTCCTGAAGCGTCTCCATCACTGCCCGGTACAGACGCCGCACGTCCTGCGACGACATCTTGTTGGAGGGGTGATCGTAACGAAGCCCTGCGGTCCACAGGATCTCGTCCGCGTAAACGTCCCCCAGCCCGATCATGAATTTGCCGTCGACGAGCAGCTCCTTCATCGGGGCCTCGCGCTCGTCGAGCAACGTCGAGAAGTGCTGCCACGTCAACTGTTGCGTGAGCGGATCGATCACGCCGTCGTACGACGATCTGAGCTCGTCGAGACCCGCGATGGGGATCACGTAGATCTCCGACGTCTGGCCCTGGTCGACGAGGCGCATCTGTCCTCCGATCGTGAACCCGATCACGACGTGCGTATGAGTAACGACCTCTTCGGATGCACTCGTCTTCACGAAGTTGCCGCTGGGCCCCAGATCGATGACGAGTGCTTTGCCGTTGTCGAGCTCGAGCGCGAGGGATCGCCCTATGCGGTCGACCTTCTCGACCTTGGCGCCCTCCAGGAGCTCCTGGAACTCCTTGCGACGGCCATGACGGCGGATCGCCTTCATGGCGTTCCTGGTGTTGCGCACCTCTACCTCTTTGATCCGGCGGGTAACTACCTCTTTCTCGAGGTCGCGCCGCAGGACCTCGATCTCAGGAAGCTCTGGCATCTCCCGCTCCCTCCTGTTCCTCCACAGGACCGGCTGCGATCCGCTCCAGCGCTCGGCGCGCGGCGTTCTGCTCGGCCTCCTTCTTGCTACGACCGCTCCCACTTCCGAACGACTCATGCCCCAGAAAGACCTCGGCTTCGAAGCGCTTGTCGTGATCCGGGCCCGACGAGGCCAGGCGGTACGCGGGCAGCTGACCACTGGATCTGAGGGCGATCTCCTGGAGCGCCGTCTTCGAGTCGTAGCGCGTGCCGCTCACTGATGCCTCGAGACGAGGCTCGAACAGCGGCACCAGCGATTCGGACAACGCCGCCAGTCCTCGGTCGAGATACACCGCGCCGACGAGGGCCTCGAACACGTTCGCGAGGAGTGATGCCTTGTCGCGGCCGCCGGAGCTCTCTTCTCCCTTTCCGAGCAGGATGTGATCGCCGAGTCGAAGCTCGCGAGCGAGCTCCGCGAGAGCATCGGTGTTCACGACCGACGCTCTCAGACGCGCCATCTCACCCTCGGTGAGGTCGGGGTAACTCTCGTAGATGAGAGTTGTCACGACCGCATCGAGGATCGCGTCGCCGAGGAACTCGAGTCTCTCGTTGTGATCTTTCGATTCACCGTGTTCGAACGCGTACGACCGATGCGTGAGGGCAAGCTCATAGACCGGCTTGCGATCGTCGGTGACACCAAGACGCGAGAGAACCGAGCTGGACTTAGTCAGTTTCGACAGCCTGACGCCCGGCATAGAACCCGCAGTTCGGACAGACGCGGTGAGGCATCTTCGGTTGGCGGCACTGCGGGCACGACGAGTACGTCGGCGCCTCGACCTTCCAATGTGCGCGACGCATCCGCATCTTCGATCTGGTCTTGCGTCTTTTCGGTACGGCCATGGTTCCTCCTATCCCTGTTCCAGCTTGGCGCGCACTTCATCGAGCGCGGCCCAACGTGAATCACTCGTGTCTTCGGTGCAGTCACACGCACCGTCGTTCAGTTCACGTCCGCACCGCGCGCACATCCCCTTGCAGTCGTCGCGGCACAGCGGGTTGAGCGGGAGCGCCAAAGTGAGCTCGTCCCGAAGCATCGGTTCGAGGTCGAGGACCTCTCCCGATACGCGATACACGTCCTCGTCTTCCTCGAGGTGACCGGCGCTCGCGAACAACTCACACACGTCGACCTCGACCGCCGCCTCGAACTCCGTCAGGCAGCGCGCGCAGCTACATCGCACATCGCCGGAAACCGGACCGGTCACCAAGACACCCTCGATGACGCTCTCCAGAGTGAGTTCTGCCGCGATCGGAGCCGGCTCCAGGTGCGCGAGGCCGACGCGGACTCCTTCGAGAGGCTTCGTTATCGAAATGTGGCGGTTCGCCCCAGGTCTGCCGAGGATCTCGACGACCGAGACCTTGAGATCCTGCACGGCGATGGCGCTCCTTGGCGTGGGGTCTGGCTCTCGGAGAGGCGCGGCCTTGCGGCAGCGCGCCGAGGAGCGATGATACCAAACGGGGTGTTTTTCCCAGTTTCTGGGCTACGTGGGTTGGTCCGTGAACGCCTGCGAGGCGTCGAACGGTGCCGCTTGTGGCGGTGGCGGCGCGCCGTTGCCGGATCCCGCCGCGGCCTCGACGCCGCGCTGGCCGCGGAGCTGCTCCCGACCCTTGCCGACCGTCGCGAGCGTCTTGTTCAAGAGGATCTCGAAGCCGGCTAGCTTCTGGTCGATGTAATCCTCGGCCTCGAGCTGGATCTTCGTCGCTCGTTCCCGCGCCTCGTCCGTGAGCCGGTCGGCTTCCCGTTGCGCGGCGTGCACGATCTCGGTACGGGACAGCAACCGATCGCGCTGCTCTTGAGCCTCCACGATCACGCGCTCAGCTTCCTTGCGCGCCTTCGCGAGAAGCTCGTCGCGGTCGCGCGCCATCCAGCGCGCTTGACGGATCTCATCGGGCACCGCTTCCTTCAGCTGCGCGAGTAGTTCCAGGAACTCGTCGCGGTTGATGACCGCGCTCGAGCTGAGAGGAACGGCTTTCGCCTCCTCCACGAGCATCTGCAGTTCGTCTATCCGTTCGATCAGATCCACAAGCTCACCTTTCCAGATGTAGGTAGTTATTTTCGCGTGTCCCGCGAAGTCCTGCTACGGGGTCGGAAATGCCCCCTGCAGCGCCTTCGCGACGCCCGGCGGGACGAGGCCGTCTATTGAGCCGCCGTAGCGCGCCACTTCCTTGACGAGGCTGGAGGAGAGAAACGCCCATTCCGGCTTCGCCGTCATGAACATCGTGTCGAGGCCCGGAGAGAGATTCGAGTTCATCTGCGCCATCTGCAGTTCGTATTCGAAGTCGGAGATCGCTCGCAGCCCTTTTACGACGACACCCAGGTCGCGGTCGCGCGCGAAGTCCACCAGCAGGCCATCGAACGACGCGATCTCCACGTTGTCCACGTGCGTGAGCGCATCCCGAAGCATGTCGCTGCGCTGCTCGAGGCTGAACAGTGGCTCCTTCGACGGGTTCGCGATCACGGCCACGACTACGGAATCGAAATACCGCGACGCACGCTCGATCACGTCGATGTGACCGTTCGTAGGTGGATCGAAGGAGCCGGGACAGAGCGCCGTGGCCACTCATGCCTCCTGACTAGACGGGGTGATCAGTCGTCCTCGTGACAGAAAACGAGCAGTTTCGACTGTCCGTACTCGCGTTCCCATTCGAGCTTGAGCCCCAAGGGCTTCAGCTTGGCCTCCTTGGCGGGCCGGTGGACGACTATCTTGCCTTCGTCGGAGAGGAAACCTCCCATGACGAGGTTCTCCAGGTCGGTCCGCACCTGCGGGACCGACATGTTGTACGGCGGGTCCACGAAGACGAGGTCGTAGCGCTTGTCGGCGGGCCGGGACAGCGTCATCTTCACGTCCGACCACAGCACGTCGGATTTCCTCTTGAACTTCGTCGTCTCGATGTTCTGCTCGAGCTTCACGATGGCGTCGCGTGCGTTCTCGACGAAGGTCACCTTGCTGGCACCCCGAGACAGCGCCTCCAGCCCAAGGGCTCCCGAACCCGCGTAGAGGTCGAGCACCTTCTTCTTCGTGAGATCGCCGAGCGAAGAGAACAGCGATTCCTTCATCTTGTCCGTCATCGGACGGGTCCCCATGGGGGGCGATTTGAGCCTGGCCCCCTTCGCGGAGCCCGATATCACTCGAAGCATCCGTCAATTATCCCCGATGCCGCGAGCCCGGTTTGCTCGGGGGTCTTAGCCCGATTGCACGACGTCCAGTGCCTGGTCCGGGAACCGATCTCGCATCTCGCGTTCGAGCGGGATGTGCTCGTACGCGCGGAGCTCTGGATCTGCATCGAGGACTTCCACGGCGAGGTCCCGAGCGGCCTTGATCATGTCCTCGTGTTCCAGGACCCGAGCCATCTTGAGTTGTGGCATGCCCGACTGCCGTGCTCCGAACAGCTGACCCTCGCCACGATGTCTGAGGTCGGTCATCGCGAGCTTGAAACCGTCGGTGGTGGTCGCAACCGCGTGCAACCGTTCGGCCGCGACCGCCACCGCTGAGTCGTCGCTCTTATCCAGGTCGAGGTCCGTCGCCAGCACGCAGTAACTCGCATGCGCGCCGCGACCGATCCGGCCTCGCAGCTGGTGCAGCTGGGCAAGACCGAATCGCTCGGCACTCTCGATCAACATGACGGTCGCGTTCGGTACGTCGACGCCGACCTCGACGACGGTCGTCGCGACCAAGACGTCTGTTTTTCCGTCTCGGAACGCCGTCATCGCGTCTTCCTTCTCGTCGGCTTTCATGTCGCCGTGCACGAGCCCGACCTCCAGGTCGGGAAAGACCTCGGCCGCCAGCCGTTTGGCCTCGCTCTTCGCGCTGCGAAGCTCGACCTTGTCGGAGAAGTCGCGCAACGCGTAGACGATGAACGCTTGCCGTCCCGAAGCGACCTCGCGTCTAATGAGGTCGTAGACGCGCTCGCGTCCCTCGTCGCCGACGGCGATCGTCGTCGTGATCGGCTGTCGTCCCTTCGGCAGCTCGTCGAGGATCGAGATATCCAGATCGCCGTAGATCGTGACCGCAAGTGTTCTCGGGATCGGCGTCGCGGTCATGACGAGGATGTCGGGCTCCCCCACCGCACCCTTCTCCCGCAACGCCTTCCGCTGATGAACGCCGAAACGATGCTGTTCGTCGACGACTGCCAGACCGAGGTTCTTGAACGCGACCGCCTCCTGGATCAAGGCGTGCGTTCCGATGAGCAAGTTGACGTCGCCGTTCGCGACTCCCGCCAGCGTCTTCTCTCGCTCGGTCGCGGGCGTGGACCCCGTCAGAAGCCGCACCACCGGGCGCTTCGAGATCTGCGCGAACAGGTTCGTCGCTTCGTCCTCGCCGAAGGCGCGATCGAGCAACTCCTTCACCGTCAGGTGGTGCTGCTCGGCGAGAACCTCGGTGGGCGCCATGACCGCAGCTTGAAATCCACTCTGCATCGCGACGAGGCATGCGTAGACCGCGACCACCGTCTTTCCCGACCCAACCTCTCCTTCCAGCAGCCGGTGCATCGGGTAGGTCTGGGTCATGTCGCGCGCGACCTCGTCGCACGCAACTCGCTGCGCCGAGGTCAGCTCGAAGGGGAGCGACGCCAGGAACACTTCTGCCAGCGAATCCTCCGTCGGCGCGTCGTGCCGAACGCCCCGGACCGTTCTCTCGAGCTTCCTCTTGCGATACACCAGGCCGAGTTGCAGCGTGAAGAGCTCGTCGAACACCAGACGCTTGCGCGCTCGCAACACGTCGTCTTTCTGTTCCGGGAAATGGATCAGGCGAAGCGCGTCGCCACGGCGCAGCAACCGGAAGCGCTTGCGGATCTCGTCGGGCACGGGATCGACGACGTCCCCGATCCTCTGGAACGCGTCCCAGATCAGCCGGCGCAACTGATCGCTCGACAACTCCGAACTTGCCGGATAGATCGGGATGATGCGACCGACGTTGAACGGCTCGCGCCCGGTGCGAACGAGCTCGAACCGCGGCGACGTCAGCTGCGTCTTTCCGCCGAAAGTGCCGAGGCGGCCGTAGAAGAACGCTTCGGCCCCTACCGACAGAGCTCTCAGTACCCACTGCTGGTTGAACCACGTGACGCTTATCGAACCGGTCTCGTCTCCGATGGTCCCGGTGATCATCAGCTTGCCGGTCTTCGTCTTGAAGGGACGATTCAGCTTCTTCACGCGTGCATGGATCTGGACGTCGCCGAGGTCCTCGGACGCGGCCAGCCGCTTCAGCTCGGCGATCGTCCGGAGCTGAGTTCGGTCGACGTGATAGCGGGGGTAGTGCTGGAGGAGGTCTTGAACCGACGCGATCTCCAGCTTCTCGAGAGCCGCCGCCTTCTTTCCCGACACCGGCACCGGCCGTCTACGCGTTCCCGCGCCGAATAGCTCCAGCCCGCGCGGCTGCGCGGCGACGGTTTCGGCAGGCATATGCCACCAGACTAGTGAACCGCCGTCACGCTCTACCGCATTTGGTCGCGGTGTTGGAAATCTGCCGAGGATCAGTTCACCCATGGCGGTACGGGCGGCATCCCGCCGGTCATGCAGTCGTCATATGGGGATCGAGTTGCAGCGGGTTCGGTGGATCCGGTCCCGGATCGAACCGGCGCCCGTTCGGCCGGAACCATTCCGGGATCGACCCGTTCAGGCGAACCCGCCACCCAAATTCGTGGACCAACTTGTGATGGGCATGACACACGGTGACGAGGTTGGAGAGATCCGTCGGTCCTCCGTCCTCCCAGTGCCATATGTGGTGGGACTTCAGGAACGTCGTCATCCCGCAACCGGCAAACGAGCACTCCCACCCGTCCCGTTCACGGACGAGGCGCTCGAGCCACAACGGGACGTCGCGCGACGTGCGCCCGATACCGAGCGGATTGCCGTCCGCGTCGGTCAGGACGAACTGAAGCCGTGCGTCGCAGCTGATGCGTCGCCCGACCTCCGGGTCGAGCACCACACCGCGGTCCAGCTCGGTCCATTCGCGTGGATCGCTCGCGTCGGGCAGTTTCTTGTGGACCACGACGGTGGCGCGGTCTTCGTCGGCGTCGGTCGCACTATGTGTAGATGCGATGAGGTAAAGAGCGTCGGCGCGGCGCTGGTCGACGAGATCGTCGTCGAGCACGACGACATCCTCGGGGAGATCGTCGTCGGGTATCTCCGGAAGCTGGTCGGCGAACCTCTGGACGGCTTTCGCGATGCCGGCGCCTTGCGCCGCGGGGAAGCGACCCTCTAGCCACATCGTGTTGTCGTCGAACCACCACCTGACGAAACGGCCGCGTTCGGCTTCTTTCGCGTCTTCGGGGTCCGGCCTGGTCTCTCGGTCGGCGCGGCGCCGGATCGTTCGCGGAGAAACGCGCTTCGCCCAGCTCACGAGCTTCTTCTCGGTCTCGGGGTCGGCGAACCGGGCCAGCTCCAATACCTTCGGCAACGAGAGACGACCTGCCGCCAGGGCGTCGGAGATCAGCGTCAGATTCTCGAGCGAATGCGCAGCCGCGGTCCAGCGCCGCGCCTCCCACGGCGAGTAGCCGTAGCGGCCAGATATCCATCCCGCCATGTCGCGGCAGCCATCGCGTTGCCACAACCGACGAGTGTCGATGTGGACGAAGTCTCTGAGTTGATCGAGCTGCTCGGAGCAGATCCGGACGTGACGCGCGTCGGTACGCGCGACCAGTTCGGCGTCGCTCAGGGTGCCCGCGTC
>JAHWJK010000018.1:15448-17462 GCA_019348445.1 Actinomycetota bacterium
GCCTTTGTTACCCTGTCGCACCTATGGCTTCGGTATGCGATGTGTGCGGCAAGACCCCCGGGTTCGGGAACAAGATCTCCCACTCCCACAGGCGGTCGCGCCGCCGGTTCAACCCGAATATCCACAAGCTGCGCGTCGTCGTGAACGGCGCGCCGAAGCGCGTCGCCGTCTGCACGAAGTGTCTTAAGGCCAACAAAGTCACGCGGGTCGGCTAACCGATTAGCTCCCCTACGCGCTTATCCCACCCTCCCCTCGGGTAGGAGCCCTCCATGAGCAGAACGAGCACGGGCGTGGATGAACCGCGCTCTCCGAAGGGGATCGTCGACAAAGCGAAAGCTCTGCCGCAGGACGCCCAGCTCCTTCTCGAGCGAACCCGAGCCCGCTCGGGCGTCGTGGACGTCGTCGTGCGGACGTTCAAGCGCTACTCCGAGGACGATGCCGGCACCTACGCGGCGGCCCTCACCTACTACGCCTTCTTCGCGATCTTTCCGCTGTTGTTGTTCGCGGCGGCAGGCCTTGGGTACGCCACTTTCGGCAACGAGCAGCTAACGCAGCGTCTGATCGCGGAAAGTATCGAGTCGGTCCCGTTGATCAGGGACGCGTTGACGCCGGAAGGCCTCACGCTCATCCAGGAGAACAAGGACGCACTCGCCGGCGTTGGTCTAGGTCTTGCGCTGTACACCGGTACCGGGATGATCGTCGCCCTCGAGCACGCCCTCAACAACGTCCTGCGCGTTCCCAAGGAAAGGAACTGGTTCCAGAAGCGCCTCAAAGCCGTGCGCTGGCTCGCGATCCTCGGCATCGCGGCGGCCGGCTCACTAGCAATGACATCGATGGCGGCGGCGCTCGACGGCGTCGTAGCGAAGGTGTTCGGCTACCTGGGTGCGTTCGCGATCGACGTGTTCATCTTCGCCACGGCGTTCAAGTTCCTGCCGGCCCTGAAGACCGCCTGGCGCGACGTCCTGCCCGGTGCTCTCGTCGCGGCCGCATCGTTTGGCGTTCTGAAGGGACTCGGAGCCGCGTACCTCGCGCAGGGCGAGGCGACGCGGAACGCTACCTACGGCACGCTCGCCGGAGCTGCCACACTTCTCGTAGCCTCTTACTTGATCAGCCAGGTCGTCCTGCTGGCAGCAGAGGTGAACGCAACTCTCATCGAACGCCGCGCTACCCGCACGAAGGCATCCGATCGAACGGAGGAAGTGGCATGACCGATCAAGAAACGACGACGTTCGAAGGCAACGGATACGTCAGCGACAAATCGGCGGGGCAACTGATGAAGGAGGTCACGGAAGACCTCTCGACTCTGTTCCGCAAAGAGATCGAGCTAGCGAAGCAAGAGATAGGTCAGTCGGTCGCCGAGAAAGTCAAAGGCGCGGTCATCATCGCGATCGCGGGGACGCTCGCGTTCTTCGCGTTGATCTTCGTGCTCCTCGCGATCCGCGACGGGTTCGACACCTTCTTGTGGACGTGGCTCGCCGACCTGGCGACCGCCGCGCTTCTCCTCGTGATAGGTGCTGTCGGAGCCCTCTTCGCGAAGAACAAACTCACCAAGCCCATCTCGGCCGAGAAGACGAAGCAGACGATCAAAGACGACGTGCAGATGATGAAGTCGTTGGGGAGGAACAGCTGATGGGCGCTAGTCCGGACCAGACCGTGACCGAGATCGAGCAGACGCGCGAGGACCTCGCGCGCAAGGTAGATCTCCTCGTGGATCGTGCGAAAGTCGAAGCCGTCTCCGCGGGAAAGAAGCTTGCGATCGCGGGCGCAGCGGTCGCGGGTCTCCTGATCATCGGGATGATCGCGAAGCGGCGCGTCCGCACGGATTAACGGTTCAGCCACCACCCGGGGTTGACGGGCCCGTAGCCCTTCCCGATCCGCAGCGAGTGGTCGATCGCACCAGAGATGAATTCCTTGGCGAACTTCACGGCCGGGATCAGATCGTTTCCGTGCGCAAGCCGCGCGGTGATCGCGGCCGAGATCGCGCAACCTGTTCCATGCGTGTCCTCGGTATCGA
>JAHWJK010000097.1:0-3993 GCA_019348445.1 Actinomycetota bacterium
CAGTTCTGTACCGCCTGTTTCTCTTCTCGCTATCCGGTTCCGGTGCCCGAGGAGCAGCTGCGCAGCAAGCACGTGCTCGAGGTTCCCACCAAGATGCCCGAGGCCGAGAAGTGGCAGGCAGGAAAGGGCTAGCCGAGCCGGACGCTCGACCCGACGAGATAGCGCGAACGGCGGGGATCAACCGCCGGAAGCTGTCGCTGTCGGAGGTCGACAAGCGACGGGTCCAACTGTGGGCGATCTCGATCTTCCTGGTCGCGGCCATCACTGTCGCGATCGCGCTGTACACGTTGGGCTCAGATGTATTGCCCGTCTCGCTCGACTTCCAGGATCTCACTACGTGGATCGTGCTGGTTCTGGTCGGAGGGCTTGCACTTGCGTTCCTCGTCTACGTGATCGAAAAGGAACTCAGCCTCCGGAAGTTGACGCGGTTGCTGATCGAAGAGCGGATCCTTTCCACCGCGTTGTCGAATCGGATCTCCGAGATCTCGGCTCTGTCCGAGCTCGTGAAATCGGTGAACGCAACGCTCGAGTTGGATGACGTTTTCAGGCTGATCTTGACGTCGGCCCTCGAGCTACTCGGCGGCAACGAAGGTTCCATCATGCTGCTGAAGGAAGACACCAAACAACTCGAAGTGGTGTCGTACCAAGGTCCACCTATCGAGCCGTTGATCCACGGCAAGACCGACCTGGGTGAGGGTATCGCCGGAGGCGTAGCAGAGACTCGGGAGCCGATGCTGATCCAGGACTACGACGTTCCCAAGCTTGGACTACCGCATCATCCCGAGCGCGGGATCTACTCGTCTATGTGCGTGCCGCTGATCCGGTACGACGAGCTCGTCGGCGTTCTCAACCTGAACGAGACCGACGGCCGGCGCCGTTTTTCGGAGGAAGACCTCCGCGCGCTCGGATTCTTCGCCGAGCACGCAGCGATCGCGATCGGGAACGCCAAGTTGTTCGAGCAGGAGCGCGAGACGATCGCTCGTCTCGAAGATCTCGATCGCCTGAAGAGCGACTTCGTCGCGACCGTCTCGCACGAGCTGAAGACGCCGCTGACGGCGATCATCGGATCGGCTCAGACACTCACGCGTCGCCGCGAGCGGATGAACCCCGAGCAACAAGCGAACATGGTCACGATGATCGAACGCCAGGGGAACCGTCTCCTCCGGCTGGTCGAAGACGTATTGACCGCAGCGCGTATCGAGTCGGGCATGCCGCGGATGCGCCGCGAGCTGATCGATCTCAAAGACCTCTGCGAGTTCGTCGTCGAAAGCATCCGCCACAGCGATATCGCTGAGGGGCGGGAGATCGTGATCCAAACCGAGCCCGAGAACCCCCAGGTGTGGGGCGATGTCGGCGCGATCCAGCAGATCGTCTCAAACCTCGTCGAGAACGCCTGCAAGTACTCCGAACCCAAGACGAAGGTCGGCGTCTTCGTGACGGACTTGCCCGAGGAGGCGGTCATTCAGGTCGCGGATCAGGGCTACGGGATGTCCGAAGAAGAGGTCGCTACGATCTTCGATCGCTTTCGCCAGGTGGACCAATCGTCGACGAGGGCGTCGGGCGGAGTCGGGCTCGGTCTATACATCGTCAAGAGCCTCGTGGAAGCGCACAACGGGAGCATCGACGTGGACAGCAGCCCCGGACGCGGGACGACGTTCTCGGTGCGGTTCCCGAAGCGGGCGAGATAGATGAGCCTGGACTACGAGATCGATGGCGCAGTTGCGATCGCAACGCTCAATCGTCCCGACGTTCTCAACGCGTTCAACGACGAGCTCGGCTATGCGCTCGTAGAGGCGGTCCGGAACGCGGCGACCGATGACTCGGTGCGATGCCTCGTCATCACCGGAGCGGGCCGCGCGTTCTCTTCGGGCGAGGATCTTGGTGCGCTGGCGGGTGAGTACGAACGCGGCACGGCTCCAGAGCTGGGTCAGACGCTGATCAACCGGTACAACCCTCTGGTGCGGGCATTGCGCGAGACCCCGAAGCCGGTCGTTGCGGCGATCAACGGAGTCGCCGCGGGGGCCGGGGCCAGCCTGGCTCTCGCGTGCGATTTCCGGATCGCATCCGATCGCGCGAAGCTCGTCCTCGCGTTCATCAAGGTCGGACTCATCCCCGATACGGGCGCGTTGTGGCACCTCAGCAGGATGGTGGGAACGGCTAGAGCATTCCGCCTCGCCGCGACCGGCGATCCGCTCGGGACCGATGAGGCACTGGCGCTGGGGCTGCTCGACCGAGTTGTGGCTGCCGACGCTTTCGATGCCGAGTGGCGGTCGTTCGCCGCCGAACTTGCGGCCGGACCGACCGAGGCGTATGGCATCGCGAAACATCTGGTTGCGTTCGCGTCCGAACACTCACTCGAGGAACAGCTGGAAGAAGAAGTCCACGCGCAGACTCGAGCTGGTAGGACCGACGATCATCTCGAGGGCGTCACCGCATTCCTTGCGAAGCGGCCTCCGCAGTTCAAAGGCCATTGATGGAGATGCAGCGGCGGCAGACCGACGTTCTGATCGTCGGAGCGGGAGCCGCCGGTTTGTTCGCGGCGCTGCACCTCCCGGCCGAGGACGACGTGCTCGTTGTCGACAAGGGGCGCCAAGGAGAAGGCTCGTCGCTATGGGCACAAGGTGGAGTCGCGGCCGCACTCGGTCCCGACGATTCCGTCGATCTCCACATCCAGGACACGCTGCGCGTTGCCGCCGGACACGCGGATCCGGCCGCGGTCGCGGTTCTGTGCTCCGAAGCCCCCGAGTGTGTTCTGCAACTTGCCGAGCTGGGGACGCGTTTCGATAGGAACGACAACGGCACGTTGCACCTCGCGCGTGAAGGTGGACAATCCGTGTCACGTTCGGCCCACGCCGCGGATGGGACCGGAGCCGCCATGATGGAGACGCTCCGACAGAGGGCGGCACCGCGCGTCACGCGTATCGAGGGTTCGTGCGTGAAGCTCGCGGTGTCCGACGGTCGCTGCGTCGGAGGGTGGGTCCTGACGAAGGATGGTCTGGTCGAGGTACGCGCCACTGCAACGGTTCTGGCGACGGGCGGCGTCGGCGGGTTGTTCGAATCGACGACGAACCCGTCGGGGAATACCGGTGATGGGCTGGTACTGGCGTGGGATGCCGGGGCCGGGGTGGCCGACATGGAGTTCATCCAGTTCCATCCGACCGCGCTGAACGCGGGGACCGGCCACCAACGCCTCTTGCTCACCGAGGCGCTGCGTGGTGCCGGCGCTCACGTCGTCGACGCAGAAGGACGCCGCTTCTTGTTCGAGCATCATTCCGACGGCGAACTCGCTCCGCGCGATGTCGTCGCTCGTGCGATCGCGTCGCGCAGATCGTGGCTCGACTGCCGGCACCTCGATGCCGATGTATTGCAGAACGAATTCCCGACCGTTATGAACGGATGTCGCTCGTTCGGGTTCGATCCGACGACGGACCTGTTGCCGGTTACGCCCGCCGCGCATTACTTCATCGGCGGCATCCAGACGGACCTCGACGGTCGGACGTCGATCCCACGTCTGTACGCGATCGGCGAGTGTTCTAACACCGGCGCCCACGGCGCGAACCGGCTTGCCGGTAACTCGTTGGCAGAGGCGATGGTGTTCGGGCGGCGTGCCGCCCGGGCGATCTCCGCGCAACGCGCGGGGCGAACCAAGTCGCTGGCCCGGCCCCCGGACCTCGCGCCGCCCCGGGGCTCCACTGAGGACGAATGGGCCGCGTTGAGGGCGCTGTGTCAGCGCGTGCTCGGCTTGGAGCGAGACGGGAAGACGCTTGCGACCGCAAGCGACGAGCTGGAACGATGGGCGATCTCGGACCTCACTACGAATCGCAGCGACCTCGAACTCCGCGCCGCTGCGATCGCGGCGCGACTGATCGCGCGTGCCGCGCTGTTACGCACGGAATCGCGTGGGGTTCACCATCGGAGCGACTTCCCAGAGCCCGTACTCGGTTGGGCCGGGGTCCGTCTGCGGTTGGGCTCCGGGCGCAAGGCATAATCGAG
>JAHWJK010000097.1:4093-6064 GCA_019348445.1 Actinomycetota bacterium
CTCACGCCGAGGATTCTTTTCCGATCCAGGGCATCGACTACATCGAGTTCTACGTCGGAAACGCGAAGCAGGCCGCTTATTACTACCGCGCCTTCGGGTTCACGCCCGTCGCGTACATGGGACTCGAGACCGGGTCGCGGGACCGCGTTTCGTGGGTGGTGCAGCAGGGAGAAGTGCGCTTCGTTTTCACCGGCGCACTGAACGCAGACACCGCGATCGCGGATCACGTCCACCGGCACGGTGATGGCGTCCACGACGTCGCACTGCGAGTGCCCGATGCCGAGGAGGCGTATCAACTCGCGGTGCAGCGTGGTGCTACGGGAATCCACGAGCCGGAGATCCTCGAGGACGAGGGCGGCAAGGTCGTGCGGGCGGCGATCGCGACCTACGGCGAGACGATCCACTCGCTCGTGAGCAGACAGGACTATTCGGGTGCGTTCCTCCCGGGATTCCAGCCGGTGGACGCAGAGGTTGTCGATTGCGGCGTTAGGTCTATCGACCACGTCGTAGGAAACGTCGAGCTCGGCAAGATGAACGAATGGGTCAGTTTCTACGAACGGATCATGGGCTTCACCGAGCTCCGTCACTTCTCGGACGAAGAGATCTCCACCGACTATTCCGCGCTGATGTCGAAGGTCGTGTGGGACGGCGAAGGCAAGATCAAGCTACCGATCAACGAACCGGCCGAAGGCAAGAGGAAGTCGCAGATCGAGGAATACCTCGAGTACTACGGGTCTCCCGGCGTTCAGCACATCGCGATGACGACCGAGGACATCGTGGCGAGTGTCGAGAAGATGCGCGCGAACGGCATCGATTTCCTTCGCGTGCCCGACAACTACTACGACGAGGCGAAGGAACGGGTGCCCGAGATCGCCGAACAGATCGATGCACTGCAGCGCAACGGCATCCTCGTAGACAAGGACGAAGACGGTTACCTGTTGCAGATCTTTTCGAAGAACGCGCAGGATCGTCCGACGGTGTTCTACGAGTTGATCGAACGCCACGGAGCGAAGGGGTTCGGTGCGGGGAACTTCAAGGCGCTGTTCGAGGCGATCGAGCGCGAGCAGGCCGCTCGCGGAAACCTGTAGGAGGACTTATGGACGTCGTTCATTCCAAGGGCACGGTCGCCAAGCAAGCTCATGTCGGTATCCCCGATGGCACCTACGAGGAGGAGCATGGCCGCGAGACTTTCTTCGGACGCGCGAGCCACCTCTATCGGAAGCATCCACCTACCGCGTGGACCCGGATAGAGGGGTCGCTTCGGCCGCGGGCTCTGAACCTCAACGAATTGAAGACGCCCGATCAGACCGACCCGGATGCGGAGTGGGGTCTCGTCGCGGGCAACGAGGACGTGCGTCTTTTCGTGTCGCGGCTGTCCGAACCACAGCCATATTTCCTGCGGGACGCGGACGGGGACGTCTGCTACTTCGTCCACCGAGGTTCCGGCACCCTCGAGACCGACTACGGCCCCCTGACGTTCGCGCCCGGCGACTACCTGATCGTCCCCAAGGGGACGACCCACCGCGTTGTTCCTGAGACCGACGACAACTTCTTCTTCGTGATCGAAGGGACGGGGGAGTTCCGCCTCCCCGACCGCGGTCTGATGGGCAAGCATGCGCATTTCGATCCCGGGATGATGCAGGCACCGGAGCCGGACCCGCACGACGAGCAGGGCGAGTTCGAGGTGCGCGTAAAGAAGGGCGGCGAATTCACGTCACTGTTCTTCGCGTGGCATCCGCTCGACGTCGTTGGATGGCAAGGCGACGTATGCCCGGTGAAGTTGAACGTCCTCGATCACCGGCCGGTGTACTCACCGAGCTACCACATGCCGCCGAGTGCGCACTGCACGTGGGAGAACGACGGTTTCGTGATCTGCTCGTTCGTTCCGAGACCGCTCGAGGAGGACCCCGCGGTCTTGAAGGTGCCCTTCTATCACGCCAACATCGACGCGGACGAGGTGCTCTTCTATCA
>JAHWJK010000019.1 GCA_019348445.1 Actinomycetota bacterium
TTGTCCTTTAACTCACGAGGGACGCCGACCTTCACAGGTTGACCATAACGCGCCTGCCCTCACCGTTCTTTCTAACCATGGCGCGGCTATGCGCCCACGATGTTTAGAAAGAAGTGTCTTCGTGCTCCACGACCCGGAGGTCGGACGACCTGCGCTGCAGCGATGCCCCCACGAAGTCCTTGAACAGCGGGTGAGGGCGGTCGGGGCGGCTCTTGAACTCGGGGTGGAACTGGCCGGCCACGAACCACGGATGGTCCGGCAGCTCGACGATCTCGACGAGAGTGCCGTCCGGCGATTCCCCCGAACAGACGAGGCCTGCGTCTTCGAGCTTGCGGCGAAGGCGCGGGTTGACCTCGTAACGGTGGCGATGGCGCTCGTAAACGAGCTCCGCGCCGTACGCAGCAGCAGCCTTGGAGCCTTCCTTGAGCTTGCAGGGGTAGGCACCGAGACGCATGGTCCCGCCGAGCCGGTCGAGGTCTTGTCCGGCGAGGATGTCGACCACCGGGTACTGCGTCGTGGCGTCGAACTCGCTCGAGTTGGCTCCGGAGAGTTCGGCGACCTGGCGAGCGAACTCGATCACCGCGCACTGGAGGCCGAGGCAGATACCGAGGAATGGGATGTGGCGCTCGCGCGCGAAGCGAACGGCCTGGATCTTGCCCTCGATGCCACGTACGCCGAACCCGCCGGGAACGAGGATCCCGTCCAGGTGCCCGAGCGTCGCGTCGAGGTCGGCGGTTTCGAGATCGTCGGCCGCCACCCACTCGATGTTGAGGTTGGCGCCGTGCGCGAACGACGCGTGCTTGAGGCTCTCCACCACGCTCAGGTACGCGTCCGGCAGCGTGACGTACTTGCCGATGATCCCGATCGTCACGTCGCGGTCGGCCTCACCGATCCGATGCACGAGGTCCCGCCAGCCGTCGAGGTTGGGCTCCGGAAGCTCGCCGATGCGAAGGTGGTCGATGACGTAACCGTCGAGGTTCTCTTCTCGGAGCACGAGAGGGATCTCGTAGATGTTGTTGCTGTCCACGGCCGAGACGATCGCGTCCATCGGGACGTCGCACAGCAGCGAGATCTTCCGTTTGAGCCCCGGACTGATCGGACGGTCGCTGCGGCACACGATCACGTCGGGGTGGATACCGATGCTGCGGAGTTCTCGGACCGAGTGCTGGGTCGGCTTCGTCTTCAGCTCTTCGGCGGGGGCCATGTAGGGGACAAGCGTGACGTGGACGTAGCAGGTGTCGTCGCGGCCCAGTTCCATCTTCAGCTGACGGATTGCCTCGAGGAACGGGAGCGACTCGATGTCGCCGACCGTGCCGCCGATCTCGGTGATCAGTACATCGGCGCCGGAGTCCTCGGCGAGGCTGGTGATCCGGTCCTTGATCGCATTCGTGATGTGAGGGATGACCTGAACCGTGTCGCCGAGGTAGTCGCCACGCCGCTCCTTGGCGATAACGCTCTGATAGATGGCACCGGTCGTCACGTTCGAGTACCGGAACAGGTTCTCGTCGATGAAGCGCTCGTAGTGCCCGAGGTCGAGGTCGGTCTCTCCCCCGTCTTCGGTGACGAAGACTTCGCCATGCTGGAACGGGTTCATCGTGCCGGGGTCGACGTTGATGTACGGGTCGAGCTTCTGCATCATCACGCGCATCCCGCGCGCTTTGAGGAGCCGTCCGAGAGATGCAGCCGTGAGTCCCTTGCCGAGACTCGAGACAACGCCACCAGTCACGAAAACGTGCTTCGCCACCAGACCTCCATCGCTAGCTGTCCACGCCCGACAACGCCTAAAAGACGTCGGGACCTGCCGGTGACGCCCCCGTCGAGGAATGCCCACAACAGATATGGACCTCGTTCGGGGGAAGTCTCCTCACGCTAGCACGACGGCTCGCGGAACCACGATCATTTCGGCGCGACTTCATCCTTCCGCCCTAGTCCGTCGAGCCAGCGGAGCGGCGGGACACGATCTATCGCCCGCGAGAAGCTCCACTTCTCCGACGCGAGATTGAGCGCGAGCAGGATCGCGATCGCGACGAGGCGCCCCGTCTCGCCGAGAGAGGCTGCCAGTCCCACGCCGATCACGGCCCCGAGGGGATTCGCTCCGGCATCGCCGAGCATGGCTTTCTCGCGGAGGTCCATCGGCAGCACCGCGACCAGAGCCCCGAACACGGGGGCGGCAGCAGCCGCCCATCCGAGATCCCCGAGCAGAACGAGTGGGACGGCCAGCATCACGACGACCTTGCCGGCGCGACCGGGGGCCCTATCGAGGAGATTGACGAGGTTCGCCGAAAGCCCCGTCAGAGCAACGACTTCCACTAGATGTGCTAGCGGCGGCGCGCCGCGCGGCGGTAGGAATCCCGCGGCAACGGCCCCCGCCGCGACGGCAGCGCCGACCTTCACGATCCCGCCGGTGAGCGCTCGTCCTCGGAGGGCGCGGAGATGACCTTTGAAGCCGCGAGGCCGCTCGTCGCCACGAAGGTCATCCCACGAGCCGGCCGCTGCCATCAACAGGACGGCCCAACCCACCGCGATGCTCTCTTCGAGCAGGCCCACCTCGGCGACAGAAGCCAGCACCGCGGCAAGTGGAACTCCTACGGCGCTACCCACCGCGATGGCTATCCCTAAGACTGCCGGCACCTCGAGACCACGGTGATTCGTCCTGATCAACCGACCGGGGGGCCGACCGACAACGCGCACGGCTACCGCCAACGTCACGACGACGCTCGCTGCGACGGACCCGGCGATGACGACGACTTCTCTCACGCTTCCATCTGCATCCGCAGGTGCGTGAGTAGTGCCAGCGGGACGAGGAACGACAGGATCATCGCCGGTACGACGATGCCGGAGTCGTTGACGGCGAAGCCAAGGACGCACAAGACCAACCCGCCGATCAGCCCGGCCCTGAGCCGCGGGTACTCGGCCGCGAAGCGCCGCCAGCTCCCGCGCGGGCGGAACAACAGATACGCGATCACGGCGAGCGCCGGCGGGACGAGATACGTCCAGATCGTCGACCTGAACACCCGCAAGTTCGTGCGCGCTTTGCGCTCCAGCGTGTCGAAGAACACTGCGGCTCCTCGGTCCCGGACACTTGTAAAGAAGGTGCCGAGATGCGTCCGTTCCTCCAGGGGGCGACCCAGGTCGATCGCAAGGAACAGACCCAGCACCGCGATCGCCGCGATGACGCCGGCGACCAGAACGCGCCAGCTCGGTCGCTTTCCCAGTAGCAGCATGAACGTGATCGCCAGCGACGGGACGAGAGCCAGGACACCGCCGACGTCGCTCCCCAATTGCGGCGCACCATCGGCGATAACGACGATCGTGAAGAGGACCGCGATAGCCGGTACGACCCAGCGGCGGCCACCCCACTTGTGCATCATCAGCGCTGCCGCGAGGATCGAACAGGCCCCGAGGACCGAGAACGCGCTGTTGCCGAGGCCGGCGAACCGTCCCGCGTTGATCGGATCGTTGCCGAACACGGCCATGAACTGGAGCGGCCCCCCCAACGTCAGGTCGACGACCATCAACGTGACCGTTGCCAGCGCGAGCGCCATCAGACGGTCGAGGGGTTGCGAGATCACGAACGAGACGATCGCGACGAGAGCGAGGTCGATCGCGATCATTGCCGGCACGAGCCAGATCAACCGCAGTTCGTGCGCCGGCAGAGGGCTCGACAGATAAACGGCAAGCGGGAACGACACGATCGCGAGTGCGCCCCACTCGAGACATCTCCTCACGAGCCGGTGTTCGTCGAGGTAACCGCCGCCTTCTCCCTCGCGACGCAGAAGCAAGACGATCAGCCCCAGCATGAAGACCTGGAACACGACATAGCCGGTCGCGATGTCGGCTTGGATGCCGTGCGAATAAACGGCCTCGTCGTCGAGATCGACCATCGCAGCGACGCGGTCATCGTGTTCGGAAGGTCGTGCGAAGAAAGGCCGGCCCAGCATCTCGGGGGGCTGCTCGACCCCGAAGTGAGACATCACCGTCGGCGCGACGTCGGGAAGCGTTACGAGGTCCGACGCCCGTGTCGAACCCGACGTCAGCATCGAGCCGGATGGGAAGCCGGGACCGCTCGCGATCGCGACTCCGAGGTGGTTCTCGGGATCCCACCCTGGTGATGTTGCCGAGACCACGAGCAGCAGGTCGCCTTCGGTCAAAGATCCCATGGCGACACCGACCAAACCGTCCGCAGCCATCAGCGCGCGATCGGTCTCGTCCTGCAGCTCGTCTCCCTTAGTGATCGAGAGCTCGTCGACGCGCGTGAGATCCCCCGGATCGATGACGACGAGACCACACCCGTCCACCGACAACGCGGACGAGATCGCGGTCGCGGCCGTCTCTGGAGATGTCCTGACGCCGAACGGATATCCCTCGGCGCCTTCGAGCATCACTTCCGACGTCGCCGCGAACGGTACGTCGCCGTCGACATCCATCACCGCGAGCGGTGCCCAGCGGCCGCCTCCGAACGGGATGGGCGGGTCGAGCCCAAGATCTGAATTGCCGATCGCGAACGCATAGAAGTCGTCGAGACCTCTCTCGAGAGCGGTGGTGAGCGCACCCGGGCGCGCTTGATACCCGGCCTCGTCGGCGAGCTCGCGCATCTCCGTCAGTCCCGACACGACCACATCGCGCTGGAACAACCCGTCTGGCGTCGAAGCACCCTCCGAGTGGGTACCGGTGGTGCGGCCGCCGTCGACGCGCGCCCCTGCGCCGATAGTTGCGAAGCCCGACGCATAGCTCGTACGCCCGGTAACGGTACGCACCGACATCGATCCGATCGCGCCCGACTCCGCGGCCGTCATGATGTTCGGCGGGTCGACGCGCGCCACATCGCTCCACGTCACCCCCGGCAGCGCCACGACCACCACCTTCGAACACTCGGCCGCCCGCGCCGGTTGCGGCGCGGCACCCAGCGCCGCAAGCACGACCGCCGCCACTACCGCGCGTCTCACGAGCCGTAGCTCCTATAGATCTCGCCGAGCCGTTGCAGCATCTTTTCCGCCGAGAACTCCGCCACGACCTTCTCGCGTGCGGCAGCCGCGTAAGCCCGCGCTGTGTCGGGATCTCGCAACACGTCCGCGAGTGCGTCGGTGAGAGCGCCGGCATCGTTCGGCGGGACCAGGCGCCCCGTCACGCCGTCTTCGACCAGCTCGCGGGTGCCCCCGACGTCGGTCGCGACCACCGGGGTCCCTAGGAACGCGGCCTCCTGGGCAGCGAGAGGCACCGCCTCCCATACCGACGACAGACACGCGACATCGGCTGCGGCGACCAGATCGGCCACGTCGTCGCGGAACCCCAAGAACCGCACCCGGGCACCGATGTTGCGTGCCGCGGCCTGCGCCTTCAGCTCGGCTTCCAGTTCTCCACTTCCAACGATCGCGAGGACGACGTCATCGAGGTCCGCGACCGCATCGATCATCACGTGAAGCGCTTTCTGCGGCGATAGTCGTGACGCCGTCACCACCAGGTGACTGCCGGCATCGAGACCGAGCTCGGCGCGGACCTCGTCACGGCTCCGCCGAACGACCGCGGCCTGCCCCACCGCCACATGTAGAGCTTCGATGCGCGCGCCGTCACCGTCGCGGACAAATGTCCGGAGATGGTCGGCGATATCGCGAGAAGGCGCGAGGACGAGATCTGCCAGAGTCACGACCGCTCGTTCCGCGCGCCGGTACAGGACCGACTTGAGGCGCCCAGATATATCGGGCCGGATCAGGTTGTGAACCGTGACGACGACGGGCCGTCCCCCTCGCCGCGCCGCGAGTCCCGCATCGACGCCGGCGCGGAGACCGTGCGCATGAACGACGTCGTAGTCGGTTTGGAGCTCGACCAAGCGGCGTATCGCTCTCCGATGTCCGAAGACCCCAGCCGGGATCGACAGGTTCCGGACCGGTTTCGGCATGCGAACCGGTAGATCGGGCGGACCCGCGACGTCGACGGTCAGTCCGTCGGTGCCGTCGAGGGCGTCTACGAGGTGAGCGACGTGTCGCGCTATCCCTCCGGACGCGTATCCGAGAACCTCCAGGACCCGAGTCGTCATCCTCGCCTCGAGACCAGGCCACGCAGCCGCACCATCTCCGGCGACCTCAGTGCCGCCATCCCGACCATGTACACGACTCCTCCTGTGAGCGTCGTCCCGGCCAGAGCGAGCAACGCCTCGAGGTTGGATGTGGGTTGCGCAAACTTGCCGACGACGACCATGGCCCCCGCGGCGATGACTCCCATCAGGAGAGAGCGCGCGACGGACGCGGACACCCTGGTCCCCGGAGTTGAACCCGCTCGTCGCGCGAACGATCTCGCGATCACGATCGTTCCGATGAAGAAGCCGATCGAGTGGCCGAGCGCAAGGCCGGGCACTTCCCAACCCGGCTCGGCGACCGAGAAGAGCAGCGCGCCCGCGACGCTCGAAAGTGCGACGGTGATGGCGTTGATGATCGCCGGTCTTTTCGTGTCTCCGACCGCGTAGAAGGCGCGCGTGAAAACGAGGAACGCCGAGTACGACGGAAGCCCGACGGCGAACGCCCGGAGAACGCGCCCCACCAGATCCGATCCGGCCTCGGTCATGACTCCGTAATGAAGCGTCACGCGAGCTAGGTCCTCGGCAGCGACGAGCAAGGTCGCCGCGATCGGCACCAGGATGAAAGCCAGCATCGCCAGACCGTCTCGCAGCCGCGTTATCGCTCCTCGGACTTCGTCCTTCGCGGCATGTTCGGCCATCGCCGTAAAGAGCACGTTGAAGATCGGGACCCCGAACAACGCGTGCGGCAGATAGAAGAACGTGTACGCCCACTGGTACGCGGCAACGCCGCCCTCGATCCGGTTCGCAAGCATGAGGACGACGATCAAACCTGCCTGGTATCCGCCCGCGTACCCCAGTGCCCATACGCCCAGCCGCGCACCCCTGCGAACGGCCGGGTGCGACATGTCCAGCTTGAAGCGGAAGCGCCACCCCAGCTTCTTCAACTGTGGGATCAGGCAAACGGTCATCGCGACGACCCCGAGCGTCGTGCCGGCTCCCAGCACCCACGTCTCGGCCGTGGTGATGTCGCCTACCGACGGAGCACGGTCGCCTCTCATCAGCGCGTAAGTGATGTACACGCAGATCACGACGACGTTGTTGAAGATGGGCGCGATAGCGGCGAGACCGAAGCGGCGGTGAGCGTGCAGCGCCCCCGTCATGATCATCCCTACGCCGTAGAAGACGATCTGAGGAGCGAACAAACGAAGGAATGTGGCACCAAGAGCTATCTCCTGAGCGCGCAGGCGCTCGTTCTCGACACCGAGCGTGAGGACCCGCATCACGAGCGGCGCAAACAGCGCGAGGACGAGCGCAAGCGCGATCAACCCGACCACAGCAACCGACGTCAGCGCATCGGCCGCGCGCCACCCTTCGTTGCGCTCGCCACGCACTATGTATTCGACGAACGTCGGAACGAATACCGAAGTGAGGACACCGGCCGCGACGAGCTCGAATACGAGGTTCGGCGCGGTGTTCGCGGTCTGGTACGTGTTCGCCAGAAACGTCGTTCCCATGGCGCCCGCTACGACGACGACACGGATGAATCCGGTGATGCGCGACGCGGCGGTCGCGATCGTCGTGGCGGCCGCACCTCGCGCCAGCGAGGTCGCCGCGGACATCAGGGCGAGGGAGCCGGCTCGGGGATCACTTGGGTCGCCCCGGGGCCGACCCCGTAATGATCCGTTACGCCTTCGAACGCTCGCTGGAGGCCCAGCACCACGGCAACCCGCCCCTCGACGGTATTCGCCTGATCGACAGTGGCGACACGCGTGCCGGCCTCGGGATCTTCTCGAACCGCAGGAACCAATCCCCACGTACTTTCCGCCGGTTCCGCGACCAGTGTGGGTGCGCCGCGGCTCGAGAGCGCCGCGGCCAGCGAAGCAACGAATCCGGTGGAATCGAAATTCCGATCACCGGTGCTGCCTCCCACGATCAGGAACGTCGCATTGCTGGGAATGATGCTTTGGTCCTCCGGGGCGAGCACCGATATGAATTCGTTCTCCTCCAGTCCTCGAAGTGTCTCTCGCAGACGTTCCTGCGCGACGTCCTGGGGCCGCGCCGACGTCGGTGCCTCGGCAGCAGCAGCTGCCAGCCGCGCCCCCAGTAACGCTCCGGCGTCGAGCCGCAGGTCCATGACCGACGAGGCCGAGGAATCGATCGCTAGAGCCAGCTGATCTCGTTCGATCTGATCCTGAAGCGCGAACTTCTCGCCGACTACGATCGTTGTCTGTATCTCGCCACCCGCATCGACTATCGCGTCGCTCACGGCTCCGACCATGTCGCCGTCGGTCCCCTCGATCTGGACGAGGACGATGACGCGTCCCTGCAGCGCGTCTGCAGTCAGCCACGACGCGGCTTCGTTGGCGAATGCGTCTGCGGCGGCCACACGTCTGTCGAGTTGTTCGATCTCCGCCTGACGAGCGTCCACCCGGTCGCCGAGCGTCTGGATGTCCTTCTTGAGGCTCTCGACGAGCGCGTCGTTCAGGACCGCGGTCCCCATGAGGATGCCGAGCCCGAGGGCGAGGAACACGGCGATGATCGAAACGAGGTGGTAACGGAAATCGATCAGAAGATCGCCCGCCTCACCGAGAACCACCACGCGCCGATGTCTTCCCAGTAGATGCCGAGCTTGAGACGGAGCGGCTCCGAGACGGCAATCACGATGCCCATCACCGCGATGGTCGCGACGACGAGCATCAGTAGATCGGAGCGACGAACGCGGCCGCGATAGAGGCGGCCGACACCCTTGGCATCGACGAGGATCGAACCGACTCTCAATCTGACCAGGAACGTCGAGGCCATGCCCTTACGTCCTTTGTCGAGGAACTCGATCAGGTTCGAGTGTGTTCCGACGGCCACGATCAGCTCGGCCCCCCGCTCGTACGCGAGCAACATCGCGATGTCCTCCGACGTCCCGGTCGCCTCGTACAGCACCGACGGAAGCCCGAGCGCCTCGATGCGCTCGTGGCCGGGCGCGACGCCGCCTTCGTACGCATGCACGACCAGCTCGGCACCAGATAGGAGAGCTTCCGTCGTGACGGAATCCATGTCACCGATGATCATGTCCGGCTTCAGCCCGACCTCGAGCAACGCGTCGGCACCTCCGTCGACGCCGATCAACAGCGGCTTGACCTCGCGGATGTATGCGCCGAGTGCGGCGAGATCCTCTTTGTAGTCGTAACCCCTGACCACGATGAGGACGTGACGACCGTGGAAGTCGGTCTTCACCTCCGGTAAACGAGCCGCCTCGAGGAGCACGTCGCGCTCGTCTTTGATGTAGCCGATGGTGTTCTCCGCGAAGCGTTCGAGCTCACCTGAGATCGCTTGCTTCGCGCCGTCCATCGTCTTCTCGACGTCTTCGAGAGTCAGCACCTTGCCGTGGGCGACCTCCGTCCCGTCGGGTCGCAGGACCGAACCATCGCGGATCACCAGACGAGCGCCTTCGGACAGCTTCATCACGTCCGGCCCGGCACCGTCGATAACGTGAACCCCGGCCGAACACAACACGAGCGGTCCGAGATTCGGGTATCTCCCGGTTGACGACGCAGACGCATTGATGACGGCAGCGGCTTGCTTCTGCACGAGGCCTTCTGCGGCAACGCGATCGATGTCGGCATGATCGATCACCGCTATCTCACCGGGAGACAGCCGCACGAGCAGGTCCTTCGTCCTCTTGTCGACGCGCGCTTTCCCCGTGATCGATCCTTCGACAGGAGGTGGACGGCGCCGGAGTCTCCTCATCGTCCGGCTCCGGACGCGGCGAGGTCGAGCAGTTCCTGAGCGTGCTCGCGCGCTCGTTCGCTTTCGGGCAACCCGGCAAGCATGCGCGACAGCTCTTCGACGCGTTGTGAACCTTCCACCCTCTGGACCGTCACGTCGCGCCTCGCCCCGTCATGGCGCTGCACGCGGTAATGCGAATCGGCAAACGCAGCGACCTGCGGCAAGTGCGTCACGACAACGACTTGCGCGCCATCCCGACCGAGACGCGCGAGGGCGGCCCCGACCGCACGTGCGGCCGCTCCGCCCACACCCGCGTCGACCTCGTCGAAGATCATCGTGGGGGCCGCGCCACCCCGCGCCAATAAGTGGAGAGCCAGCGCTATACGCGACAGCTCGCCGCCGGACGCGATCTTCACCAGCGGCCGTGGTTTCTCACCGGGCCCGGTTGCGACCTCGAAAGCGACCGCGTCGATCCCGCCCTCGTAGAGATCCGCGTCCTCGATCGTCACGACGAAACGCGCTGCCGGCATCGCCAGGTCGTTCAACAATGCTTCGACCTCACGCTCGAACGTCGCGGCCGCATCTTTCCTGATCGTCGACAGGGTCGTCGCCTTCGCCACCGCGTCCGCGCGGAGCCGATCTGCGGCAACAGACAGCTCCTCGATGCTGTTGGTCTTCGCCGCGAGCTCTTCCGCGCGCGCTTTCGAGCGATCCAGGTACTCCACGATCTGGTGCTCGTCGTCGCCGTACTTCCGCCGGAGGCGAGCGAGCTCGCCGAGCCGGTCGCGGACGGCCTCGAGCGACGCGGGATCCGGTTCTTCGATACGAGCCGCCAGCTCCGCGGCGATGTCCCGCATCTCTTCCGAGAGTGCAGCCACCCGCTCCACGAATCGCGCCATCGAAGGATCCTTGGCGGTGACCCGTTCCAGCTCCCGAAGCACAACCGCAACGCGGTCATCCGCGCCTCCGTCACCACCGAGCTCCTCGACCGCGCTAAGTACGGCGCCACCGATGTCCTCGGCGTTCTCCAGACGCGTCGCCTCGGCCGACAGTTCTGCTATCTCGCCGACGCGGATCGACGCAGCTTCGATCTCCTCGATCTCGAAGCGGAGGACATCGAGCTCGCGCGCTCGCTCTCTCTCGCTCGCGCGCAATCCCTCCAGATCGCGCTCGACTCGCCCGAGCTCCCTTACCTCCGCAGCCACCGCCGCGGCCAACTCGACCGCTTCGGCCCCCGCGAACGCGTCGAGCGTGGCGCGCTGCGCCCTCGGCGATGCGAGGTGATGGTGCTCGTGTTGACCGGCGATCTCGACGAGCGTCGGGCCGATCTCCGCGAGAACCGAAAGCGGGACCAACCTGCCGTTGACGCGGGCGCGGCTCCCGCTCGGTGAGATCGTCCTGGTGACGACTAGCTCTACCTGATCCCCGCCGTCGTCGAGGAGGTCGCGTGCCTCCAGCAACGCGATAGCCGGATGATCGACGCCCACGACGAAACGCCCCTCGACGCGTGCCTCGGTCGCACCGTCGCGGATGATGCCGCGGTCGGCCCTCCCGCCGGTCAGCAGCGTGACGGCGGTGACCAGCAACGTCTTGCCCGCGCCGGTCTCACCCGTCAGTGCGCTGGAACCTGCCTGAAGAACGATCTCGGCGCCGGCGATGGGGCCGAGGTTCTCGACCACGAGCTCGCTGAGCATTTGGCCACAACCCTAAAGGGGTCGTCGGATGCGAACCGGGAACTAGCTTGGGAGGTCGAGCTTCGAGCGCAGACGTTCGAGGAAGCCCGGGCCGGCCATGCGCACGAGGCGAAGCGGACGATCGTGTCGCCGCACGGTGACGGAATCGCCGGTCCCGAGGTTCCGCCCCAACCGGCCATCGAGCACGACCGACGCCTCCTGCGGGTGTTCGTGTCCCAGGCCGCCGACGGAGATGTCGACGACGTCTCTCGGCGACAGGACGACGGGTCTCGAGAAGATCATGTGCGGGCTGACCGGGACGACGAGGATGCACTCGGCTCGAGGCGAAACGATGGGACCGCCCGCACTCAACGCGTACGCCGTCGAACCAGTCGGCGTTGCCACGATGACCCCGTCGGCGTTGAAGGTGGCAAGGCGTTCGCCGCTGACGCTCACGTCGAGCCGAACGAGCCGGTGCCGGGACGAGCGCTCGACCAGCACCTCGTTCAAGCCGACGAAGCGATCGGTGCCGTCGACGGAGCGAGCCTCGCAGCCGAGCATCATCCGGTCTTCGATCTCGAAGTCCCCGGCGAAGATCCTGTCCAGTGCGGCTGGTGCCGCGGCCGCATCCACTTCCGTCAGGTATCCGAGCGTCCCGAGGTTCACGGCTAGGAGAGGTGCATCGGCCTCGTGTGCGACACGCGCGGCGCGGAGAACGGTTCCATCGCCGCCGAGTGAGATGACGAGATCGGGACCGGATTCGACGACGGCGACGCCGCGCTCGCCCATCGACGCGAGCAACTGCTTCTCGAGATCGAGTGCTTGCCGCTTGCCTTCGTGAACGACCAACGACACGTTCGAGACCTTCATGGCGCGACCTCTGCGACGGCACGATCTACCGCGCCGGCATCCGGCCGTGCATCAGCCTTTAGGTGCACGAAGAACTCGCGGTTCCCTGCGGGCCCCGGGACGTCGGAGGCCACGACGTCGATCAGACCTAACCCCAGAGCCTCGGCGGCATCCACCACCCGGCGGATCGCGCTCCGCCACGATCCGGGGTCGCGTACGACTCCACCTTTCCCGACCTGTTCCTTTCCGACCTCGAACTGCGGCTTGACCATCAAGATGTGATCCGCGCCGGGGGCCGCGACGCGCACCAGCGCCGGGAGCACGAGCGTCAGTGAGATGAACGACAGATCGGCAACGACTCCTTCGGGCTCCCACGGAAGGTCGTCTGGTTGGAGCTCGCGGACGTTCTTCCGTTCGATCACGACGACGCGCGGGTCGTTGCGCAACCGCCAATCGAGCTGCCCATATCCGACGTCCACCGCGCACACGGCTCGCGCGCCTCCCTGCAGCAGTCGATCCGAGAACCCGCCCGAAGATGCACCGGCGTCTAGCCACGCCTTTCCCTCGACGCTCACGTCCAGACGCGCGAGTGCTCCGTCGAGCTTGTTCCCACCACGAGAGACGAAACGCGGGCCGTCGGTGACGAGTGCGATGGGATCATCGGCGGACACGAGCGTCGATGCGCGGGTAGCGGGCATCCCCTTGACCGTCACCCTGCCCTCGTCGATCAGACGCTGCGCCTCGGTGCGGGAGCCCGATAGTCGGCGCCGAACGAGCTCAGTGTCGAGACGGGTCGTTCTCAAGGCTCGAGTCCAGCTCTGCCTCGAGATCGCGGCGCAGCGTCTCGAGAGTGTCCAGACGTACTTCGTCGTCGGAAGCCTGGGCTCGATCCAACTGGTCGCGGACGCGTTCGAGCAACGCGTCGTCGCCGGCGTTCTCAGAACGTTCCATGTCTCGATTATGACGTGGAGGACCGGCGCGAAGTCGTCTTCTTTGCGGTTGATTTCTTCGACGTCGAGCGCTTCGTGGTCGTCTTCTTCCGCTCGGCCTCGAGGCGAGCGACTCGACGCTCCAACCTCTCGACATCCCGTTTGCTGGCAAGTCCGAGATTCTGGACCTGGTTCTCGATCTCGACGCGGATGATGTTCGTGAGTTGCTTGCGGTTCTCACGGCTACGGTCGTACAGGTCCCGGGCAGCCGACGATGCTTGTTGCCGACGAACATCGCCCGCCTTCACCAGGTCCTTGATGATCTGTTCGGCCTGGTGCCGCGTGAGCTCCGCGACGCCCGAACCGAACAGCGCGAGTCTGCGGACCTCGTCGAGCATCTCTCCTCCTCTTAGCGAAGACACGATGAGCGCGAACCTATACTTCGCCCGGTGATCTCGTTGATCCCGATCTCCGACGCGAATCCGACGCGTCGTTTCCCGATCGTCACGATCGCCCTCATCGTCATGAACGTGATCGCCTTCTTCTTCCTCCAGCCCGGATTCGGCACCACGCCCGAAGCCACGAACTATTTCGCCGAGAACGTCGCGGTGCCGTGCCAGCTAAACGACGAGTGTCCGCTCCGTCCGGTGCAGTATTCGGAGAACGAGGAGCCGGTCCGCATTCCGGAACGGTCCCTCCCGTCGTTCATCGGGGCGATCCTGTTCTCGACGTTCCTGCACGGTGGGTTCCTCCACATCGCGGGAAACATGCTGTTCCTGTGGGTCTTCGGAAACAATGTCGAGGACTTCTTGGGGAAGATAAAATTTGTCATCTTCTATCTCGCCGCCGGCATCGTCGCGGGCTTCGCTCACGTAGTGACGAACCTAGAGGGCATCCCTTCTTTACTGCCTGCAGTGGGCGCGTCCGGTGCGGTTGCCGGTGTCATGGGCGCGTACCTCGTGTTGTTCCCGCGCGCCCGCGTGAACACGTTGGTGCCGCTGTTCTTCATCTGGACCGTGATCCAGCTCAGCGCGTGGGTGGTTCTGGGGATGTGGTTCGTATTCCAGTTCTTCACGAGCCCGGATGCCGGAGTCGCGTGGATGGCGCACGTCGGCGGCTTCGTCTTCGGAGCGATCGCGGTGTTCGCGCTGGGCGGCCGTCCTCACCGCGAAGCGCGCGTCTTGTACGAAGGCATCCCGCGCTTCTAGATCACAGTTCGGCCACCGACTGAAGAACGACGTCGGGCATCGGTTCGGCGCGCGACGGATCCTTCGTCACGCCAGACAGGACGAGGATCGTGGTCCATCCACGTGACAAGCCGCCGGCGAGGTCGGTGTCGGGGCGGTCGCCAACGACGGCGACGCGCTCGCAACCTTCGAGACGACGCGCGACCGCATCCATCATCGGTCGATGCGGCTTTCCCATGACTTCTGCCGTCGCGCCGGAGGCCACCGCGATCGAGGCCACGATCGCCCCCGTACCCGGCCATAGCCCTTCGGCCGCCGGATAGGCCGCATCTTCATTCGTCGCGATGAGCCGCGCGCCGTGGTTCGTTATCGCAAGCGTCGCCCGCCTCATCTTGTCGAACGTGAAGTCGAGGTCCCAACCGACGACGACCAGATCGGCTTCCGCACGTGGCTCGGGCACGATGTCTATCCCCGCCGCAGTGATCGCCTCGGTCACCCCATCGCCACCGATCACCACGGCCGAGCGACCCGAGCCGTCGGCAGCGAGGACTTCGCCGGTGACGACCGACGAGGTCACGACATCGTCGGGATCGACTTCGAGCCCCATCGCGGTGAGCTTGTCGACGTATTGAGCGACCGTCGGCTTCGAGTTGTTGGTGCAATAGACGATGCGGACGCCGTCGTCGGCCAGCCGCGCGATCCTCTCGGCGGCCCCTTGTATCGGGGTGTCGCCGACGTAGAGAACCCCGTCGAGGTCGCAAACGAGGCCGTCTATCCTCGACGCGAGATGCCCACCCTCCGCCCTTTCCACGGGATCCGTTATCGCGAATCGAGCAACCTGAAGGACCTCACCTGCCCACCGTACGACGTGATCTCGCCCGACGAGCAGTCACGGCTGCACGAACGGAGTGACTTCAACGCGATCCGTTTGGAGCTCGCGCGGCCCGGCGGCGACACCAAGTACGACCACGTCGCTCAGACGTTCCAGAGCTGGATCAACGACGGCGTCTTGGTCCGAGACGAATCGTCGCTGTATGTCTACCGCCAGGACTTCGTCGACCAACGGGGGGCGCGGCGACGTGTTGCGGGAGTCATAGGCGCGCTCGAGCTCGAGGAGTTCGGCACATCCTCGGGCGTGCTTCCGCACGAGAAAACGATGCCGGGCCCGAAACAAGACCGGTTGGAGCTCCTGCGGGCCCTCCAGATGAACGTCTCACCTATCTACGCGATCTACAGGGGGAAGGGCGAGGTCGCGCCGTTCTTCGACTCGCTCGAAACGAGGACCGCCGACGCGCGATTCACCGACGATACGGGGATCCTCCACCGACTCTGGGTCGTATCGGCGCCCGCAGAGATCGACCTACTGACGGGGGCGGTCGCAACCGGACCGCTCGTCATAGCCGATGGACATCACCGCTACGAAACGGCGCTGGAGTATGCGCGCGAGACCGAGACGGACGTAAACGGAGCGGGATCGATCATGTGCTTCTGCGTCGACGCCGACGCTGAAGAGCTCGTTGTCCTTCCGTACAACCGCGCGCTACGTTCGCCCACCCCAACGCACGAGGTCCGCGCGACCCTGATCTCCGATTTCGCCGGCCACTCCGTTGCGGAGGAAGAGGTGCAGGGATACCTCGACACCTCCGCGATGGATCATCCGTTCACCGCCGTGCTCCCGGACGGGTTCGTCGCCGGGGGCGTTTCGAACGAACAGCTGATCGCGCGCGTGGGCGAGCGTCACCAATCGTGGCTCGCTCTTGACGTCGTTGCGTTGCACGAGGCGCTCATCCCTGAAACGTTCGCCGACGTAACCGAGCTCACGTTCTCCAAAGATCCGGAGGAGATCAAACGTCTCGTAGCCGGGGAATGGGATGCAGGCTTCCTACTCCGCGCGATGGACGCGGCACAGGTCGTCGATGTTGCGAGTTCGGGCGAACGGATGCCTCAGAAGGCCAGCTACTTCTGGCCGAAGGCGATCACTGGGCTCGTGTTTCGGACGCTTCGGTAGGAGCGTGAGTGACACCTTCGCCGTTGGTCGACGACTTCGCTTCGCCGACATCCTGTTCCGGAAGGCGCGGCGGCTCGCAGACGCGACACGTCTGCAGGCCTTCCGACACGGCTTGTTGTAACGAGATGCGGGTGAGTCCCTGCTTGCCTTCCAAGATCTTGCATTCTTGGCGGTGGTAGTGCGAGCTCGCGGCGATCACTTTGACCGCCGCGTCGCTTCCACCATTCGTGGAGAACTGTGTCGCCGCAAGACTCCGCCCGAGCAACTGCGCAAGTTCGTCGAACTTGTCGCTCACGATCTGGCGCTCCGCCCGCACCGTCGAGAGCAACAGGAGCAGCGACCCGGTGCACACGAGAGCGAGGCCCATGATGCCGCCGGAGATCACGTACGGGAACTGCGCCATGATCACGTTCTTGCTCGCCGACCCGTTCCACGCGACGAAGATGAAGATGAAGCCGATCGTGACGAAGGTCAGGCCGACGATGCGGCCCAGCCGCACTCGACGATCAACGTCTACCCACAGGGACGCCCACGCGGCGCGGATCCGCTTCACCTGACGAAGCGTAGCAAACTCCCTGGTAAAGGCCTACTTCTAGAGGTCTCGTTAAAAACTGAGAATGCTAGGCTCGCCTCCCTACGGACACGGGCGGGCACTCGTCCGGCAGGACAACGGAACAAGGGGAATAACCGTGGCTCTCAAGCGGATCGGCGGCGCGCTTGTCGTCTGCGCCCTCATCGCAACCCTGCTCATCGCGTTCGCGGCGCCGCCGGTCGGCGCGGCCTCGGCAGAGCCGACGATCTCATCGTTGGCGTGGTGGTGGGAAGACGCGCGGACCGAAGAGCGAGAGGTCCCAGGCGTCGGAACAATCACTATCGAAACGCCCAACCCCTTCTGTCCCGGCGCGGGAATGGGCACCGGCGCTCCGGCCCAGACCTGTGCCGAAGGACGTCTTCCGATCGAGGTCCGCAACGGCGACTACGAGACCCAGAACAAGATCTCCGCGG